>JAKFFO010000091.1:0-40629 GCA_036675035.1 Oxalobacteraceae bacterium | reverse complement strand
CAAACATGCCGGACAGCAGACTCGGTTTGACCGCGCTTAAAAACAAATGCGACAGATGTTCCGCGTTGGGATGATGAATGCGCGCAGTCGACTCCGCATTGCGCGACAATCCGCCAATTTTACGTAGCGCGTTGCCGATTCCGTCCGGGTTGCGGGTGAACTGGATCGCACTGGCATCTGCCAGGAATTCGCGCTGTCGCGACACGGCTGACTTGATCAGGCGGCCAAAGAAAATTCCGATGTAGCCGATGACAAACAATGCGACTCCGAGCGCAAGCATCACCAGCTGAATCGACGGTCCATTGTTGTTGCGGCTGCGTGGTGTCGCAAACCGGGCGCCAAAGTGAAGCAGATGCTGGCCGAACCCGGCGATCATCTGAATGCCGAACAGCACACCGATCAACCGTACGTTCAGACGCATATCGCCATTCAGGATATGGCTGAATTCATGGCCGACCACACCTTGCAGCTCGTCGCGATTCAATCGATTGAGCGTCCCGCGCGTAACGGCGACCACCGCTTCATTCGGGTTGTAGCCGGCCGCGAACGCATTGATCGAATCTTCCTTGTCGAGCACATACACCTTCGGACACGCAATTCCCGACGCAATCGCCATTTCTTCCACGACGTTCAGCAGACGGCGCTCCAGCAGATCCTGCGACGCGGGCGGCACCATGCGGCCGCCGGCCATTTGCGCCACCGCATCCCCGCCTTCGCGCAGATTGAAGGTCTCGACCATGGTACCGCCCCCGATCAAACCCACGGTGATCAGCGTGTTGGCGAGAAAGAATCCGTTCGGATAAGAATTGGGACCCGACAGCGTGCCGCCCTGTGCCCAGATCCACAGCAAGGCAGCAGTCAGGTTGACCGCGACGACAATCGCAATTACCGCAAGCACGAACAGGATGATCAATGTCCTGGTCTGACGGCGGGCATGCTCTTGCTGTTCGAAGAAATTCATGGGCTAGGCGGAGGCATGGATTTGACCTGGTGTCGACATTGAAAAACGCCCTCACTTGCAGTGCGCACCTGCGCTGGTAGGCGCAACTTGTTTCGCCGGCAGATGGCGTACCATCTGAAATCCCTGCTGCACCGCCAGCCCTCTCCCGCTTGCGGGAGAGGGCTGGGACGAATGCGCGTCGCGTACCAGATTAGAACTCATTTCATAAATAGGAGGGCGCGCGAAGGGTTCGCATCAGAATCGACGCTGGACTGCGTTGCGCTCCTTGCCAATAGGACAGCTATTGGACGCGTCGCACGCCTTGCCAGCCCCGATTCTGATGCGAACGCGTACCCTCCTATTTATGAAATGAGTTCTAATCAGATTGCTGTTATCCGACAGCTGTGTGCCCGTGCCGAAACAACGCTGTCAAAATCGTCCCCAGCCGATCATTGAAATAGCAACGCGGCGCGCTTCGAGCCTTGCGTCGTTGGCGGCATCGAATACCGCATCGGTCGAGACACGTTGTTTCGGAAATACGTTTTTCACTTTTTCCGCCCGGCCTGGCACGGTGAAAATTTCCAGGTATGGCATCCATTGGTCTGCGTCGGGCAGCTGAACCGCCGATACATCGACTTCGTACTTGCCAATTCGTTCAAGTCCCATGTCGCCTCCTTGTTTGAAAAATCGTAGCATGCGACTTTATCCGCCAAGAATCTTTCTTCAACCTTGATTGCGTTGCATCAATCACCGCGTTGAAATTAAAACGCATGCAGAGCGCCACTTGATTTTGCTGAAGGATTCACGACGCGTGCGGCATTATTCACCTTCGAGAAGCACGACAACGACGGACGTACTTCGATTCAAGTGCTGATACGGATAAGGTAGTGGATCGGGATCTCCGTACCGGAGCGTGGTCGCGGCACGGATTATGGGGATTGACAGAACAAGAGTTTTGACTGGCGCGGCAGATCGCCTCGTCGATCAGTTCACCAGAGTAGGTGGATGAGCGTTTTCGGTGCTGCCAACGGAAGCAGGTCGCAGCAATGGCAGGTGAGCTCCCGAGAGCTGCGGTGGCGCTCGATGACAACGAGTCGTTCCATCAGTTGACGGGTTTTCCGTGCCTGCATCATGCAAAAAATCTGGACCGCACCGACCGCAGCGGAGACTTTCCCACCGCCAGATCCTGGATCGGCAGCGCCGGGAGCGCATCGCGCAAGAGCGCCTCGAACCGCTCGGCGGGCAATGGCCGGCTGATACAGAATCCCTGGATCTCGTCGCACGGCGTCTTGCGCAGGAAATCCAGATGCTCTTTTGTCTCGACCCCTTCCGCCACCACCGACAGATTCAGCGTATGGGCGAGATTGATGATGGCCTTTGCCAGCTTTCGCGGGTTAACGTCGTCCGGATGCTTTTGCAGCAAGAACGAGCGGTCCAGCTTCAATGTGTCGAGCGGAAACCGGCACAAGTACGACAGTGACGAATAGCCGGTGCCGAAATCGTCGACCGACAGGCGCAAGCCGAACGCCTTCAGCTCCTTGAACAGGCGGGCCGCGAGTTCGGGATCTTCCACCAGCCCGGTTTCGGTCAATTCCAGCTCTAGCAGGTGCGCCGGCAAGCAGCTGCTGTGCAGCGCGTGCGACACGGAAGCCACCAGGTTCTGATTCTTGAGCTGGCGCGCCGACAAGTTGACCGAGAGCCTGAGCGGTCGGTTATACCGGGTAATCCATTCCTGGGTTTGCGTGGCGGCGCGATGCAAGACCCAGTCGCCGATTTCATCGATCATGCCGATTTCTTCGGCCAGAGGAATGAATTCGGCTGGAGAAATCGGGCCCAGTTCCGGATGCGTCCAGCGCAGCAGCGCTTCCATTCCGGTCATTTCCAGCGTGGCCAGATTGACGCGCGGCTGGTAATACACGGCGAGTTCGTTGCGTGCCAGCGCGTGTCGAAGCGCTCCCTGCATGGCCAGGCGCATCCTGGTTGCCGCACCCATTTCCGCGGTAAAGAAGCTGAACGTCTTGCCGCCCGCGGCCTTCACGCGGTACAACGCAGTATCGGCATTTTGCAACAAGACTTCGCTGGTATCGCCGTCCTGTGGATAGATACTGATTCCGGTCGATGCGCGAACCCTGACTTCCTGCCCTCGAATCATGGTGGGCTGGCCCAGCGCCGCATACAGCTTGTCTGCAATGCTTGCGGCCGACACGCCCCCCTGCTTGCACTCGGCAACCACGACGAATTCATCGCCGCCCAGGCGCGCCACCAGATCATCCGGCCGCACGCATTGCTTGAGGCGCTCGGCGACTTCCTTTAGCAGCATATCGCCGGCGGCATGCCCCAGCGAGTCGTTGACTTCCTTGAAGGAATCCAGGTCGATGAAGAAGATGGCTTGCGATGTGTCGCCGCGCCTATCGTTCAGGCGTTGTTTCAGCCGGGTCTCAAGCAACGCCCGATTGGGCAAGCCGGTCAAAGTGTCGCGTGTCGCCAGCCGTTCCAGCGCGCGCGCAGTGGTGATTTCATGTGTCACGTCATGGGCCACGCCGCGAAATCCACAGAACACGCCATCTTCATGGAAGGGTTCGCCGGATATCCGCAAATAGCGCACCATGTCCGTTTCAAACATGGAATTCACCGAACAGACAAAATCTCGAAACGGCCGCTGTGCAGCCTGGCTTGCCATACACGCGACAAAACCCGGATCTTCGATATCCGTAACATACGACGCGAACTTGGTGCCGATCAGCTGCTCCGGACGCACGCCGAGGTGAGTGTAGATTCCGTCGGAAAAGAAGGTAAACCGGGCTTCGGTATCGGTTTCCCAATACCAGTCCGACGACAGGGACGTCAGACCGCGAAAACGCTCTTCGCGGCGCGACAGTTCGCGCGCGGCTTCCAGTTGTGCGGTGATATCCCGTGCAACCGAAACCATGCCGGTCTTTTTGCCGGTGTGCGGATCGCGGATCGTACGCGTGCTGGCGCCCAGCCAGACCCATTCACCGTTCTTGTGTCTGAAGCGGATGTTGGCCAGGCGCGGACGTTGAAATCGAGTCGATCGCTCCGACTCGCTCGGCGCTGGATTGATATCGTCCGGGTGAATGTAGTCGAAAACCTGCGTACCCTTCAGTTCCGCCGGAGTGTATCCGAGAACATCGGCATGCGATGGCGATGCATAGATGTACAGATTATCGGCATCGCAATGTGAAATCAGATCAGATGCGTTTTCGGTCAGCAGCCGATGCTCGGCTTCGCTACGCAAAAGCTGCTCGCGGGCGACATGCCGGTCGCTCACATCGAGGATGGTACCGATGTAGCCTAGCAACTGGCCGGTCGCGGACAAGCGCGGCGCCCCGGTTCCCAGCATCCACCGGAACGACCCGTCGCTGCGCACGATACGGTATTCCAGTTGATACTCTTTTCGTTTGTTGTTTGCCGCCGTCCACGCGCGCTGCGCTTCCGGCAGATCGTCAGGATGAACAAAATTCACCCAGTCTGAAAATTTGATGGCGTCCGGGCTCGACAATCCCTGCATCGATTCCGGATTAAGGTAGATGCAACGGCCGTCAATATCAATTTCCCATACGATCATCGATGCGCTGTCGGCGAGGCGGCGCAGCACATCCTGCGGGCTATCGAGTTTTTCGGTGGCGGTCATGACATGGGTTCAGCTTTTTGAATAGTCAAACTTGTGCAACCCTTGCAGCAGCCGTCCGGAAGCCGACAACATCGCCGGGCGACGGTCTGCCTGTCGCAAGACTTGCAGGCCATAGTTTCCTATGCGCAACTTAAACCAGAATACGCTGTTCCACCTGGATTTTCAATGTCGAATTTTGCGCACGCCAATGCACAATGAGCATTGTGATAACGGGATTGATATTGGTCGGCGTGCAAGTCACGCGGGCGCGGGCATGGCGGCCCGAAAATACTCAAAGAAGGCTTGGCAAAATGATGCCGGAGCAGTTGCTCCGTATCGCCGTACGTTTGTACTGTCTGCGGCGGCACGCCTGACCGGGATCGCTTCGTTTCGTTTTGTCGGACTAGCTAACCGGCGGAAAAGCTATGGCATGGGGATGTTAACGAAGAGCAGAACGCCTTTTTCACCGGAAGTACCGGGCAGTTTGCGTGCGTAAGTGATCATCACCTTGGGACCGCTGTCGCCAAACGCCATTAACGGCACCGCGACCCGGTACGGACCGCGCAGAGAACGATTGAGGATACCTGTCCGCTCCAGGTCTGCAACCCATTCGCGGCCTATATTGGAAAAATCCGAGCGGCCGCGCAGCTTGAAGGAAAGAGCATCGATCCAGGTGTCCGATGCCACCGCCGGAAAGGCGTCTTGCGTATCGGACCGCTCCTGCGCATCGACGGAAGACGCGAGAACGGCGCAAAGCGATACGATCATCAATCCGGACCAGTTGTGCGCCTTCATGATCGAGTTCCTTTTTAAGTATGAAGCCGTGCCCTGCAACTTGACGTCTCCGCCGTAATCGAATCGGGCTGTCGCGGAAGACAACAAGCAATTTCAATCTTCGATCAAATCACTGGATGGATTTTGCGTTTCCTCAAAGCATCGTATCAACACGAACGCAGAGGCTGCGGATAGTTAAAACTTTCACATCGTTTAATGTGTGTCGATTGCGCCACGTTGGCAAATTGATTCCATCGGTCGCAATTAGAACCATCAACCGGAGCGTGGGAGATTTGGCAACTTCGAATGCTGCAGGCTGCGCAATTTCATGCCGACATACGCAGACCGAAGAACCTGCCAGAAGCAAAAATCTTTCAAAATATTTACGCCTTGCCGGACCGCAAATGCGTTATAAATTAACGATCGAAGTAAACTGCATTTCGTATCGGCATCCGCAGAATCGGAAGCCGATTCCGGCATGCCGAGCGGCGCCAGGCATGCTAATAATTTTATGCATCCGTGCGAAATACCGTACAACCAGCCAGCAATCCAGCAATTTTTATGAAAAAAAACACGCAATCACTATCGAGTATGCAAATCATTCTGGCGGCACTGGGTTTTGCGGAACGCAAGCATCGCAATCAGCGCAAAACCGATGCAGCGCCCTCTACCAATATCAGGCAACCGATTCAGCTTGCGCATGTACTAGGCGTCGAAGGCAATATCGCCGATGAGCAAGTCATCGCCGCGGCAATCCTGCATGACACGATCGAAGATACGGAAACGACCAATGAAGAACTGCGGCAGCAATTCGGCCTGACCATCGCCGAGGTGGTGGAAGAAGTCACCGACGACATGTCGATACCGCCACAGATGCGCAAGCGTCACCAGCTTGAGCAGGCACCGCAATATTCCAGGCGCGCAAAGCTGATCAAGCTGGCTGAAAAAATTTGCGACCTGAGAGACATGGCAGACAATCCGCCGCCGGATCTGACGATTCAGCAGATCCGCGACTATTTTGACTGGTCCCGCGAAGTGGTCGACTGCATGAGGGGAATCTCGCCATCGCTGGAGGCAGCGTTCGACGATGTGTATGCACGGCGTCCGGCTTGATTGAAGTCCGCTACGCGACTGATGCACTTCGGATCGCGGCCCGTCGGAGGTTCAAGCGCGATCAATCAAGCATGCCGGCCCGGCGCCATCGCTATCGATCGCGCGCCAGCACCGACATGGTCAGGCGGGAAATGCAGGTGAGGCGGTCTTCGGGGTCGGAGATCCGGATTTCCCATACATGCGTCGAACGCCCGAGATGGATCGGCCTGACCTTGCCCGTCACGTATCCCGGCTTCGCCGGACGGATATGGTTCGCATTGATATCGAGTCCGACACAATAATGGGTGTTCTGGTCAACGCAAAGATTGCTGGCAACGCTGCCCAGCGTTTCAGCGAGCAACACCGAAGCGCCGCCGTGCAGAATTCCCATCGGCTGTACGGTCCGGTGATCGACCGGCATACGTGCGGCAAGCCAGTCTTCCCCGAATCCGGTGAATTCGATTCCAAGATGCGTGATCGCCGTGTCGGTATGTCCTTGTGCCAGCTGCGAAAGATTAAGATCGGTTTTCCAGATTGCCATGATGTCAAGTAGAGTAGTGATGCAAGATCGAAGCGGTCGCCTCCTTGCGCGAAGTCATTATAGGCAATCCCGCTCGTATTCGAATCCAAATTCAACACGGCGGCGCCGACGAGCGGTTTTCTCAATGACTGCCCGACGAACAGAAAAATTCAAATCCTGAGATGACAATGTCAACCCGTCATCAGGTCAGTGACGGGTGAAGACAACAGTCAATAGACATATTGCCATAACGAAAGTATGCTGTAATGCGAGCCGGCCGGCGTCCTGCCTGTGCCGGTCAAGTATTTGCGGGCGTCATATATGACGCAACAGTTGCGCGCCTTCGCCAGCCAATCTCTTTCCGGAGGTTGGCTGAATCATCTTCTCTGCCACCAAGACAGTATGGATAACAAAACGATTTTCACGAAAACTGCCAAGGGCGTGGGCGAAGCGGTCGGAAAAACCCGGGCGCTTTCGCGCGATCTCCGAAGCGTTCTCAAGGAAGTTGACGGAAAAGCCTCGCTGCAAGAATTATTCGAAAATATCAGCGGCCTGTCCGAAGCCAAGATTCGCGACGCATTGAACAAACTCAGCAGCGGCGACTACATCCGCGAATTCATTGCGCCGACGCTTGAAAGCGATACGCTCGACTTCACAACGATTACTCCCTTACCCAAAAAAACCGAGCGCCCGCCGGGGCAGCGAACCTTGATTAACGAAGCTTTGCGCATGCAGCTGGAGGCGCGCGCAAAAGCCGAGGTTGAGTTATATGAGCGGATGGAACGGGAGCAGAACGAACGAGAGCGCCGCGGAATAGAAGAACAGGCACGCAGGGAATCAGAAGAAAAGGCCAGACGTGCCGCGCAACAGAGAGCGATGAAAGTCGCGCAGGAAAATGCCGAGCGCGAAGCGGAGGCGAAACGGCAAGCGGACGAACAGGCTCGGCGCGATGCCGAGGAAGCCGCCAGACTCCAGGCCGAGATGCAGGCGCAGAAAGAAATCGAAGAAGAAAAACGCCAGGAAGCTGAACGGCAAGCCAGGCAAGCCGCAGAAGAGAAATCGCGGCGCGAAGCTGAAGCCGTCGCAAAACAGGAAGCCGAAGAGCGCGAGCGGCGCGCATTGGCTGCCGAGCAGCAGCGCCGCGAAATTGAAGAGCAGGAACGCGTGATTTCGGAACAGCGGGCACGCGCCGAAGCCGAGGAAAGAACCAGACGGGAAGCCGAGGAACAGGCCAGCAAGGAAGCTGAAATAGAGGCACGTCGATTGGCGGAGGAACAGGCGCGCGCAGAAGCTGAACAGCAGGCGCGTCGCGAGGCCGCAGAACAGGCAAGGCAGGCTGCCGAAGCGCAATCAAGGAAAGAGCAGGAGGAGCGCCGACGGCGAGAAGCCGAGGAGCTGGCGCGGCAGGCCGAGCAAGAGCGGCTACGGGTCGAAGCGGAGCAGCACGCGCAAAAAGAAGCGGAAGAGAGTGCACGCCTCGAATTGGAGGAGCTAGCACGGCAAGCCGAAGAAGAAAAGCTGAGGCTTGAAGCCGAAGAACGCGAACGGCAGGCCGAAGAGGAAAAGCTGAGACTCGAAGCCGAGGAACGTGCACGGCAGGCCGAAGCAGAAAAGCTGAGATTGGAAGCCGAGGCCGCTGCAAAACAGGAAGCCGAAGAGCGTGAGCGGCGCGCTTTGGTCGAAGAGCAGGAGCGCCTGCTTGCCGAACAGCGGGCGCGCGCGGAAGCCGAGGAACTGGCAACGAGACAGGCTGAAGCAGAGGCGCGACGACGGGCCGAAGAACAGGCGCGCGATGATGCGCAGGCTCTGGCAGACAAGGAAGCCGAAGAGGAAATCAGGCGCGAGTTCGAGGAATTGGCCCGACAGCAAGCCGAAGATGCGGCCCGTCAGAAAGCTGCTCAGGCGCGCCGGCAGATAGAGGAACTCGCGCAACGCAAAGCCGAGGCAAAAGCCAAAAAGGAAGAAGAAAAGCGCGCTCGGAAGGCACTGGAAGCAGCGGAAGCCAGCCGTGAAGCGGAAGTAAAGGCGAAGCAGGAAGTAGAGCAATGGATGCGCGAAGCGGCGCAAGAAAAAGCGCGCAAGAATGGCCCGGAAGGACCGGCGATCGCGCCGGATGAGCTGAGCGACGCCGAGATCGAGATCGAAGATCCGGCGGAACAGGAACAGCCTGAACCGCCGCGCCGGCAAGCCGATGCGTACGAAGAGTATGAAGAGCACGAAGAGCCGGACGAGCGGGAGCAAATGGATCGGGAGGACCAGGAAAGAATCGTCTCCCGGAAAAATCCAAAGCCGTACAGAAAGCCGATCAAATGGGGCAAGCCCGTTGCGCTCGGACTGTTTTTTTCGATTCTGCTTGGCCTTGGCCTGATACACGTCATCGCGTTCGACCGGCAGACTGCGTTGTTCGAAAAAACCGCCGCGGCGCAATTCCGGCAGCCGGTAAAGATTGGCAATGTGTACCTGTCGCTGCTGCCGCTTCCGCACTGGCGGCTGGAAGATGTGTCGATCGGCGCAGAAGAACAGATTACCGTCCCGCGGGCCAAGGCCATGATGGAGCTGGGCAGCCTGTTCGGCGATCGGGTAACCATCAAGTCACTGGATCTGGAGTCACCGGTTTTAAGCGAGCAAGGACTTGCATGGCTGTTATTCGGCCAAGCGCAGCCGCAGGCTTTCACGGTCGAGCGCATCAGCGCCTCCAACGTTAGACTGGCATCCAAGGAAGTAGGTCTGCCCGCTTTCAATGCGACGGCCGGTATCCGGGCGGATGGCACCTGGGACAAAATTACCGCTGATTCAGTCGATGCAAAAACCAGGATTCAACTGCGCCCCGATCGCGAGGCCGTGCAAATCGAATTGAATGCAAACTCGTTCGACGTGCCGTTCGGTTCTGCGCTGACGCTTGGAAATTTCAATGCCAAAGGCATCGCACGACGCGACGAACTCGTGATAACCGACTTCACCGGGCATATTTACGAGGGCATTGTTTCCGGAACCGCGAAACTGCAGTGGGGCCCGCGCTGGACGCTCAAAGGCGATGTGCATGCAAAGTTGATAGATGTGTCGCAACTGGTTCCGGGGTTGCTGCAAAGCGGCAGGCTCGAAGGCAATGCGAGCTACACGCTGCAAGCGGAACAGGCCGGAAACCTGTTCGCCGCACCGCATGTCGAAGGACTGTTCGCGGTTCGGAACGGCACCTTGCTGGGCGTGGATTTTGCAAAGCTTTTGCGCAGTGCCAACAGCGCCGGACAATCTTCGTTTGGTGAAATCACCGGTACCTTTGTCCGGGATGGCGACGCCACGCGATTGCAGAAGGTCTACCTGGATGCCGGCCTGCTGTCGGTGAAAGGGAACGCCGATATCGGCGCGAACCAGATCCTGAGCGGACAGATGACCGTGGAGTTGAAGTCATCCACGCAGCAAGCCCGCCGGAGTCTGGCCGTGGCAGGCACGCTGCAAAATCCGCAATTCAATCGCTAGCGGACTGTAACAGCCGATTCGAAAGTGCGAGGTGCATGTCCGAAGTGCTGGGTAAAGCGCATGAAGGGCGATCCAACGAACGTGCCGTTCGGCACGCAGTGCGTCGGGAAACGATTCGAACCGGCGACTTCAAGGTCTGGCCCGGTTCGATCGTCGGACGCAGTTTCACGCCCGCTGCAGCATCGAGCCGCTGACCATTGCACGCAAACGAGGAACGGCACCGAACCGCGTTCAAGCCTTTCTATCGGATGAATCGCGATTCCGCATCCGCCTCAAGCACGCTTGCTACCCTGGCCGAAAACGTATCGAGCGCAAACGGCTTGATGAGGATTTGCATACCCGGGGCGAGCGAACCGTTCCCTATCGCTGCGTGCTCGGCGTAACCTGTGATAAAGAGCACGTGCAGATCGGGGCGCAACGCCCTTGCAGCATCAGCCATTTGCCGACCGTTCATATTTCCCGGCAAACCGACATCGGTAATCAGCAAATCGATATGCTGTGGCGACTGCAAAATCGTTAACCCCTGATGGCCGTCGGCCGCTTCGATAACTGTATAACCACTTTCGCTCAGCATTTCCGCAAGCAGCGAACGCAACGGCGCTTCGTCGTCCACCAGCAATACCGTAGCACGCACTGCGGCACGCATTGCCACTGCGGTGTTTTTTCCCCCGCTGCCATGCTGCGCCTCACCGTCATGCATCGGCAGATGAATCCGGACCGTAGTACCAATTCCCGGTTCCGAATGTATCCGCACATAGCCGCCGGACTGCTTGATAAATCCGAAAATCATCGATAGCCCGAGTCCGGTTCCCTGACCGATCGGCTTGGTCGTGAAAAACGGGTCAAATGCGCGGGCCATTATCTCCGGAGACATGCCGACGCCGGTATCGGTTACGCTGATCGTCGCGTATCGGCCGGCCGCGACGCCCTCCTGGCTCGCCGCTTGTGCTTGATACAGAACCGAGTTGCTTGTCTCTATCGTAAGGCGCCCGCCGTCGGGCATCGCATCGCGCGCATTGATGGCCAGATTGAGAAGTGCACTTTCCAGCTGGTGCGCATCGCACAAGGCAT
This sequence comes from Oxalobacteraceae bacterium, assembly GCA_036675035.1. Classification (GTDB taxonomy): domain Bacteria; phylum Pseudomonadota; class Gammaproteobacteria; order Burkholderiales; family Burkholderiaceae_D; genus MESE01. Next base: position 29,124 of record JAKFFO010000091.1, on the reverse strand, counting down.
GCCAGGCATCGTCGGCAAGAACGGTATTGATCTGCACCGCAGGGCCGACGGTACGCTGGATCAGTTCATGCATTGAAAGTACCAGCTGATTGATATCAGTGACTTTAGGATCCAGGGTCTGGCGCCGGGAGAACGCCAGCAGGCGATGCGTCAGCGCTGCAGCGCGGTCGGCCACCGATTCCGCCGCATCGATGTAGCGCGCCAGCGAGCCGATGCTGCCCTGATTGAGGCGCACCCGCATCAGCTGGAGATTGCCGACGACGCCGGCCAGCAGATTGTTGAAATCATGTGCCAGACCGCCGGTCAACTGTCCTACCGCCTCCATCTTTTGTGCCTGGCGCAGTGCCTCTTCGGCTTGCCGGCGCTGCGTGATTTCGACCGCCTCGGGCACAATGGCAGCCAGATTGCCGTTCACATCGAAGATGGGCCGCATCGAGAAATCAAACATACGCACTCCCTGAGGCAGCGTCAGAACGATTTCGGTGCGCACCGGTTCGCCCTTCATCACGGTCTGGACCAGGGCGCGGACTTTGTCCGGCATGCCTGGCGTTGCAGAGAACCACGGCGTATCCCAGAACGGCTTCCCGGCAACCTCGTCAAGCGCGACATGTATGCTGTCCAGCGACGCGCGATTTGCGTCGAGCAGTGCTCCATCCGGCGCCAGCAAGCCCATGAACTGATAGCTCGTCTCGAAGATGGAGCGAATGCGTGCCTCACTGGCACGCAGCTGGGCCGTGCGCTCCTGGACTCGTTGTTCAAGCGTTTCGTTCAGCTGGCGCAGTGCCGCCTCTCTCTCGCGCAATTCATGTTCGGCGCGTTTGCGTTCAGTGACATCCCTGACGATCGCAACCAGGATCAGTTCTCCATCGATCTCCAGGATATTTGCCGATGCGTCGACATCGATGATTCTGCCGCTGGCAGTCCTCAGGCGTCCCGGATAATCCTTGACCATGCCATCACGGCGCAATTGCTCCACGTAGGCGTTGCGTTGTGCGACATCGGATTCTGGCCAGATGCCGACTTCCATGGAAGTGCGACCGATGACCTCGGCTCGCGTGAAGCCGAGCATATGCTCGAAGCCGGGATTGACATCGATATAAGTGCCATCGGAAAGGCGGCTGAACGCGACATAGTCGGGTGACGCATAGAAAACCCGGCGGTAGATTTCCAGTTCCTTGTGCTCGCTTAATTCAAGCGAGGGGCTTCTATTCTGGTCATTCATCTGCGGTTATGAACATTTCCGAATCAATTTCATCAAGAGCGGATGCGACGTTACCTGACTGAGTGCTTTTATCGACTGATTTTTTTGAGTGCTTTTACCGAGTATTTTTACTGAGCGGGCAATGCAATCTTCCCCGCAATCAACGTGGAGCCGACCGGCCCGCATACCGGCTTGCGCACCGTCGCGCGATCGCTGTTCAGCTTGCAAACCGGGGCGTTCATTATAGGCATATTCGACCCGTGCGGGATCGTCCGCGGAACTTGTATCAGCCGGAACTTTTTTCCGCGCTCATGGAGCCGGGATGATGCAAAGGGGTGCTTGACGGAAAATTCTTTCGGTAGCCGCGAGCGGCTTCTGATTACAGATATCGGCTGCGGCGACCCGTGCATGCAATGCAATCTTGCGGCCGACACTCGGGATCAATGCAAGATGGCGCCGCCGGTTCGGGTGCCCCTGCTTTTCACAACACGCTGCCGCGTCAGTCGCCATCCGAAGCAGCACCGCCTTGCTTGATGCTGCCGTCGCGTTGCGGAATTTCAAGCGGTACGACTTCCACCGGCACGACCCCGTCTTCCACCATGTCGAGCTTCCTGGCCGTTTTCGGCGTCAGGTCGACAATTCTGCCCTCGACATACGGGCCGCGATCCCGGATTTCGACCACCGCACTCTTGCCATTTTCCAGATTGGTAACCTTGGCCTTGGTGCCGAGCGGAAGTGTTCTGCTCGCCGCAATATTGGATTCGGGGTCCATCGGCGTGCCGTCGGCCATGGTTCTGCCAAAAAATTCCTTGCCGTAGTAGGAAGCCTCTCCCTGCTGCGGCTCGCCGGAACGGTCGAGCCTTTTCTTCGCCGCTGGTTCCGTTGATGATTGTGTGGGCTCAAGCTGTTCGGATTCTTGCGCTCCAAGTCCGGAATGGCCGATCGCTGCCAGCAGCACGATCAGTAGAGAGCGCAGTTGTCGATTGAATGTCATTTCATGCTCCGCTTTTCAGCCAACCATCGGGTCATCACAATGCCCGCGAACACTTGATGAAGAACCTGCAAAATTCGATATGGAACCGCGGAAAAAGTTTCGATTGGCACACCACTAAACTCCGAATCGGCGATGCATTCCCGCTCGCACCTGAACGGCTGCGATAGGTCATGCCGGCGGCGACTTCTTTTTGTCCGCCGCACCAGCTTCCGGCCGTTGTCCTTTGCGCGAGCCGTGCGCATGCGAATAGGCCCAGGTAAATTCGGCGCCGAGCAGAAAAATCTGCGCCGAGTAATACACCCAAACCAATACGACGACCAATGAACCGGCCGCTCCGAAGCCCGATGCAACGCCCGCCTTTCCGACGTAGAGCCCAATCAGAAATTTGCCGATCGTAAACAGTGTTGCCGTGACAACTGAGCCGATCCAGACGTCATGCCATGCGATGTTCACGCGCGGCATGATCTTGTAGATCATTGCAAAGACCGCCGTGACCAGTGCGAAACTGACGACAAAATTCACGGCATGCGCAAGCGCTTCCCATCCGCCGAATATCGGACCCCACCATTTTCCCAGCGCTGCCAACGCGGCGCTGAAAACCAGCGAAGTCATCAGCAGAAAACCGATTCCCAGGATCATGCCGAACGACAGCAGGCGCGCACGCAGCAGGCTCCAGAGGCCGCTCTCTTCGCGTTCCGGCGCGCGCCAAATCCGGTCGAGATCGTCCTGCAGTTCACCAAACACGGTGGTAGCGCCAATCAACAGCAGAACGATTCCGAAGATGGTTCCGATCGCCCCCTGACCTGGCTGACTAACGCTTTCGAGCAATCCCTGTACTGCCGCAGCGCCCTCTTCGCCCATCATTCCTTGCAACTGCTCGAATATTTCACCGGTCGCGGCTTCTTCGCCAAAAATCAGGCCGGCGACCGAAATCACGATCAACAACAGTGGTGCAATGGAAAACATCGTGTAGTAAGCCAGCGCCGCTCCCATGCTGGGCGCGTAATCGTCGATCCATGACGCGATCGCGGTTTTAATCAATGACCATATTTTTTTTCTACTCATGCAGCGACCCGTAGACAGCGGGCGGCTCTTGCCGCTGGCGCGATCGGAAAATCCATCAGATAGTGTAGTGCTTCGTAATTGGTGGAGCCTTCGAAGTAAAGGATTTGCGTGGCAGACAAGGCGTAAACCGCAGCAATAGCAAGCCTATTGCGAGGATTTGCAACGCAGGTTGCTGCGCAAAGGCGCGCTTATAGGGTTTCATCAATTGCGAAGTACTACACTAATATCGGCTCGATGAGATGAGCACTGTTGGTGCCGACCTTGTTGACGTCCTTGCTCACCGGATACCATTCAAACGCGGACGGCGGCAACGATACCGAGCGCGCGAGTTGCTCCGCCTGCTCGGCCGGCAAATCGTTATCCATCCACAATGTTGCATCGGACGGCGCGAATACGACCGGACGCCGGTCGTGTACATCGATCAGGCCGCCATCGGCTGCCGCGGTCACGATCACAAATCCCGAATTTTCGTTCGGCTCCTTGTCGGGACGGAAATTGGTAATTGCCGCCAGAAACATCGGGCGACCGGTTTTTAACCGGATGTACCAGGGTTGCTTTTTCCCCGCAGCACCGGTCCATTCATACCAGCCATCCGCCGGCACGAGCGCGCGTCCTGATTTGAACAAGGATCGGAAGTAAGGACCGGTTGCGGCTTTTTCAAGGCGTGCGTTGATGGCAATCTGAATCCCTTTTTCCGCCGCCCACGATGGGCGGTAGCCCCAGTTGACCATGTCGATGGAGCCTTGTTCGCCGCTGAAACAATGCATCAACCACGGAGCGGATCCGGGCGGCACGTTCCAGTTCGGAATTCGGTCACCCGCCCCTTCGCCGAACGCGTCGACATTCCACCCGATCTCCATGGCATAGGCGAGTTTGGCGCGATGCTGGGTAATTCGTCCGCACATTTTTTTATGATAATGCCGATGCCGCGCGGCGATTTAGCCTAGATCATGTTTAGGGTTCGCTCGGAGCCGGTGGTAACGGAATGCGGTTTGGCCGGATAATGCACAGCAGGAGGCGCACGAAACCCAATGTTGGGCTGGCATATCAGATGGCCTGTCCTTCGATCCCAACCAAACCGCCCACTGCGACATTGTCCGACGCAGCATTGACCGACGCCGTATTGCCCGGATATATCGCATAGACATGTACAGGCTCCTCGCGGCCTTTCACTGTCTGCAAACCCTTGTCTACCAGTAGCAACTCGTTTTCGGTGCGCTTGCATCCGTCGCGCGTGACCGCGTTGACAAGGATCGGATTGTCGCTGAATTGCTTGGTCAATTCTTCCAGCCGGGCCGCAACATTCACCGCATCGCCGATGACGGTGTACATGAAACGCTCAAGGGATCCGATCTGCCCGGCGACCACTTTACCGGTACTGATACCGATGCCGGTCTTTATCGCCGGATCGCCCAATTCCTTGCGGCGCAGATTCAAGGCTTCGAGCCGCAGGCGCATGGCAAGCGCCGCACGTATCGCCCTGGTTTCACATTCGACTCCCGCTTCCGGCGCTCCGAAAATCACGACGATCGCATCGCCGATGAAGTTGTTGACATAACCACCCCACGGGCGGACCGCTTCGGTCATTTCGGTCAGGTAGTCGTTCAGCAGCATCACCACATCATGCGGGCTCATTTTTTCGGACATCGTGCTGAAACCCCGGATATCCGAAAACAGCACCGACACCCGCAGATTTTCGCCGCCGAGTTTCAGTTCGCCGGCCAGCAGCTTTTCCCGCACTTCGGGCGACACCATGCGGCCGAAGATATCCCGTTCGCGCTGCCGCGCCTTGATGCCGTCGACCATCGAATTGAATGTCAGCGCAAAGCGCCCGAGTTCATCCTGCGTGGTTACCTGCACTTTCGCATTTTCCATATCGCCGTTTTCTATCGCGCTGGCCGAGTTGGTCAGCGCTTTGAGCGGCCGTGTAAATGTGCGCGCCAGCAGGACGGCAATGCCAATGAATATGAAACTCATCAGAGCAACGCTTTTCAGCGCATTGTTGAATAGATTTTCCAGCGGTCGGGAATACACTTCCTCCTTCTCGGACACGGCGACGCGCCAATCGGTTTCGGACAACGGCGCAAACCCGACGATCTCCGGCTGCTTGCCGATTGGCGAAATATAGCCCGCATGACTCGGCTGCCTGGCATTTGCAACTTTCGCGGCCAGGTCGTTGAGGCCGAGGCTCGGAATCGCAGCGACGCCCATGCCGAAGCGCTTCTCGCCAATAAGTTTTTTCTGAAGTTCCTCCGACAATGGCGCCAGGCTTCGATACAACATTTGCTTGTCGGGGTGGTAAATGATGATGCCGTCGCCATCGACCAGAAAGGTGGTCAGCGACGGCGCACGATTGCGCGATTCTTCGAGTATCAGGGTAATCGCAGCGCCTTTCAGCTTCAAAACGGCGACTCCGGCGATGCGGCCTGCGACGCTGCGTACCGGTGCGGAAAAATACATTCCCGGGCTGTTGCTCGCGGTACCGACTTCGAGATCCGATGCAAATTCGGCGCCCCTTGCGGCCGCCTTGAAGTAATCGCGGAATGCGAGATCTCGCCCCAGGTATTGCGGTTTGCTTGCCGCCAGCACCTTGCCATCGGCGTCGAGCACCATGAACAGTTCGATATCGCTGTTTGCAGTCAGCAGACGCGACATCTTGTCTTCGACCGGCAGCCTGCTGCTTGCATCCGGCGCCGCGGCCAGCTGTATCACTTCCTCGCTCCAGCTGAAATAAGAAATGGTGTGCCTGGTATCCTTTATCAACTGATCGATGCGGCCGCCGGTGCTGAATGCGAGCTGCTCCAGCTGTTCGGACTCGCTCTTTTCCGCCACGTCGATGCCTTGCTGGAGATTGTAGTAAGACACCAGCAACATCGGCAGCAGCGAGGCTGCGGCAAATGCCACCGCGAGCTTGATCGCGATTGGCCAGCCTTCCGGGCGCAGACGTGCAACAAGAGATTTGGTAGGTCCCATTCTTCCGCTTTCCTTTTCGAATGACGCCATCGATACCGCGAGCGCCGCCTGCTGCAAATACTTACGGATGAAAGTTGGCCGATGATCTGGCCGCAGCTTCGTATACCGTGGGCAGCGCGATATTCCATTTCCTGATTCCGGATTCACGCATTGCGACGACGAATTGCTGCGTTGACCGCTTGGCGATTTCCTGCGTTGACTTGCCGTGCTTCAGGATCTGGTTCGCCATCGATACCGCGACTTCGCCCTGCTCATAAGGAGAGGTGCCGATTGCCAGCGTACCGCCGTCATCGACGAAAAATACATTGGTTCCGATCAGAGGCACGGTCGAATTGGCCTCGGTCCAATTGATGATTTCCTGCGGCGGCACCAGGGCTTGTCCTTCTCTTTTGCGCAGGATTTTCCGGTAGTTTGCGGTGATGATGAAATCCACATCATTTTTTCCGGCAAAGTCGACGGCGTTCTTCCATTCGTCGAACGTTTTCGGAAGATGCGAATCAAGCACCTCGATCGGGCCCCAGTCGAATTTCCGAAAATCCTTTTCATCGTTGCGCACCGACTCCGACGTATCGCCAACGAACATGACGCGGACAGGGCCGGGACGGCTTCGGGTAGCGGCAATCAGCAGCAATGCCTCTTTCAGTGCGCCGTACGGCTTCCGTTCCAGAATACCGGTAACATTGTTCGCCTGGTCGTATCCGTAATGTGCGAGCGAGTCGCTGACGCCGGAAAAGACAATCTTGATGTCGGGCCGGTTGACGAAGGATTTCATTGCATATTCCTGCGCGTCGTCATCGACCGCGATAACGACAGTCGGTTGCCAGCTGTCGATCAGTTTGGCGACCGCCGTGCCGGCGTTGACCTTGAATTCCTTCCACGGATGGCGCTTGGTATCCATGTAGAACCAGCGCACCGAGTAATCGTTTTTTTCCTTGAGCACGCGGCGAATGCCGACGTCAACGTCGCGCGTCCATGAGTAGCCGGTGTCGTAGCTGTGCAATATCAGCAGCCGCGGCTTGCCGGTATTGAATACCAGCACTGTGACGCCGAGCGCGACCAGGAACGCAAAAATCATTGCCAGCCGAATTCTTTTCATAGCAGACCCAATGCTTTCCAATAAGGCATCGATGCATAGATCGCCGCTATTTTCGCCAGGTTCGCGAGTGCGTTAAATTTCAGGAACAGGCTTTCGTCGTAAACCTTTCCTTTGGATTGCTGTCTGAATTGCAGGTAATACGAACACTGATACGGAAAAAACCACATCTCGCCGAGAATCAGGATGATGAAGCCGATCACCCATGGATTGACGCCGTAATGCACCGCCACCGGCATCAGGATGGTCGCCATGATGACGATGGTGGCGCTGATCGGCACCGCCAGGCGCATCACGAAAATGACGACACTGAGCAACAGTATGAACAGGCTGAAGTCGGTATGCATGTATTCGCCCAGCCATGGCAGGCGGGACGCGATCAGCTGACTGAGCCCGAGATAGTTGATCGTGCTGGTGATGCCGACGATGCCGGCCAGATAGATCAGGAAGGGCCAGTCGATTTTTTCCCGGAATTCCTTTTTGCTAAGGGCGCCGAACAGCAGCATGCCGAACAGGATGGCCATGCCCAGCCACGGCGAAGAAACCTTGTGCAATGAACTGGTGACGACACCAATCATGAACAACAGCACGCCGATGATCGCAGCCCACTCCTTGTGTTTCAGCGTGCCCAGAAGCGTCAGTTGAATCGACAGCTGTTCACGCCGCAGTATCGGCGGCTCGCCGCCCTTGAGCAAAGGCAGGGCCATCAAACCGTACAACACCAACAGGATCAAGCCGGTCGCGGCCGCCGCGGCAAACCAGTTCAACCATTGAAACTGGTCCTGTATCTGGTCCGGCAAAAGTGCAAAGATCACGAAGTTGACGGATTTGCTGCTCAGGAAAATAGCGGACAGCAAACTGACGCCGACAAAGGCCGACACCGCCAGCCGGTTCGCGGCCGGTCCCTTGAGCTTCAGCCGCAGGATTTCCAGCATATCGAGCAGGAACGGACTCACCAGTGCGATCCTGCCATTGATCGATGGTATCAGCGGCGTGATCAGGAATCCGATCCCCAATAGTGCATTGTTTTGCCAGAACGACGTATTCGGCAGCCTGGTCAGCAGCAGAAGCAACAGACGATAACTCAAGCCTGAGGAAACAATCACCGCCGCCAGCCCCAGCACGCTCATCGCGAGCATGAATCCGTCCGATGCCAGGCCGGACAAAATAACCGGAGTAGGGACCAGGCCCATCGCAAGCGTCGCGAGCAACGCGAAGATACCGGGGATGTATTCATCCACCAGCGTAAAAATCCACATGACAATGGTCGACGAAAAAATCGCGAGAAAATAGGTGGCGTTGTTCTCCAGCCCCCAGTCCGCACCGAAATTCAGCACCAATGCCGGCGAGATGAAAGCAAGCAGCCAACCGACCAATTCAATCGAGTTGATGGTTGCCTTTCTCCCGTCCGACCGGGTTGCGTCTTCGTTCCTGACATCTTCGACCTGGTGAAAATGGTCACCGGCAAACGTCTGCATCAACGAAAAGTAAAATTTCGCTTTCAGCTCCGGCCGGGCATCGAACAGGATTGCGAGACTTTGCCGCGAAATGACCAAAAACCGGGCTGTGGAGACGGCGACCGCATCGGCCAGGTAATGATCGAAGTCGGTTGCGGCTTCTTCGCCCAGGCGGCGGTTGCCGGCACCGATGCTTTGTCGGTTTGTCGACATCAGATCGACACGGCCGTCGAGCAGATAGAAGAATTGCGTCGCCGGCTCGCCCGCACGATATAAATATTCGCCCGGCTGCAATGTCCGTTCCGATGTATAGGGCAGCAGCCGTGCCAACCCCAGATACGATGCCCCCTCGAAGATCGGATCGGTCAACAACGCCCGGACGCTGCCAGTATCTTCCGGACCGTCAACGGCAATCGATAATGCCGTCATTTGCCAATCTCCCTGCTTGATATGATGTTGTGCGAATCGCCTCTGCGATGCGGTCGGGTGCCGCTCAGGCGCCGGCCGGGCGATTCGATATTTCAGACCGCGCGCTCAACGCGCCTTCTCAGACCATTGCCGAGCAGTGTCCGGGGACGCCGGCTGCCCAAGCAATCCGCGCGTATAGACATTGGCCAGGCGACGCATCGCCGGTTTGTAACCGGCATTCGCGGACTGGGTCAGAAATGACAGCGCCTGTGCGTTGTCTTGCGGGACGCCCTTGCCTTGCTCGTACAGGCGCGCCAGATTGTATTGCGCCAGGCCGAACCCCTGATCAGCTGCCTTGCGATACCATGCGGCGGCCGTGGTGTAGTCCTGCGGCACACTGCGGCCTTCGGCGTACATGAATCCAAGATTGTTCTGCGCGAGTGCATGGTCTTTCGCGGCAGCTTTCTTGTAGAGGGTAACCGCCATCGCGTCGTCCTTGGTCAAACCCTTTCCCCGCGCGTACAGAAATCCCAGATTGGTTTGTCCCGCTGCGGAACCGTTATCCGCCGCCTTGCGGTACCAGTCGATCGCTTGCGGCAAATCCAGCGGCACGCCTTTACCGGTTTCATACATGGAGCCGATATTGTTTTGCGCCTGAGCGAAATTCTGTTCGGCGGCCTTCCGGTACCAGGCCATCGCTTGCGCATAGTCTTTCGGAACGGCAAGACCGTTTGCATAAAAATAACCGACTGATGTCTGGGCCGGCGCAAATCCCTTTTCCGCCGCCTTGCGGTACCAGTTCAACGCCTGCTGGTAGTCGATCGGAATACCGTGACCGTTCTCATACATTATTCCAAGATAATTTTGCGCCTTTACCATCCCATTGGATGCCTCGACCGAGAACTCCTTCAACGCAACCGGGTAGTCGCCTTTGGCGTAGGCCGAGCGGCCCAGTGCGTAGTCGGCGTGCGCCGGCAGAGTCAGTGCCGCCAAACCCGTCAGCACGAGGAGCTTTGCAATATATCGGTCCATCTTTTTTCCTTGGATTATTAAGAATCTGCAATCCACGCAGCGCAACGTGAGTTTTTTGACAACAAACTGCGGGAATTGGCGCAATTAAAAAAATTTCGCATCCAGTTATTTAACTGACCGAAACCTTAAATGCAACAAGTTTGTTTCAAATCGTAAAAAAGTTGGTATTTCTTGATAAAAATCATTCCAAGGTTTAAAAATTCTGGTTGGTACGATATTATAGTTGCCGCTTCTCCAACATGGCATCTGACATTTGTCTGGGTGCTGACTACTTTGATTTTTATCTCGTATATCTCAAGAGGCCACCCATGCAAACCTCCAAATCCTTCAAGAAATCGTCCTTCCGCCAACTCGGCCAAGGCATGACCGAATACATCATCATCGTCGCGTTGATCGCTGTTGCCGCTATCGGCGTCTACAGCATGTTCGGCCAAACCATCCGCGGCCAGGTATCCGGCCTCGCAGGTGAAGTCGCTGGTACAGGCGCTACCGCCGGCAAAGCAACCGCGGCCGAATCTGCAGGCAAGGCGCAGGAAAAAGCGGCTGAAGCCAAGGGCATGTCGAGCTACGACGCCGGCAACAAGTAATGATCGCGGCAAGCCTTCCCTTATCATTTGCTTTGTGATGTATACGGGAATGGCTTTGCCAGCTCATCTGTGCGTGCCAACTCGATAAGTGAGTGACTTTGCGTTATTCGCCATCTCCAGAAAACCAGCGCGGCCAGGCGCTGGTTTTCTCGCTTGTCACCGTATCCATCATCATTTTGGTAATGGTGTCGATGTACACCATGGGCCAGCAGTCCATCTCCAAGATGAAACTGCAGAATACCGCGGACGCGGCTGCCTATAGCGCGGTTCTGGCCGAGGCGCGGGATTACAACTTTGCCGCCTATACCAATCGCGCGATCATCGCCAACCAGGTAGCGGTTGCACAGGTAGTCGGCCTGACTTCATGGTCGCGCAACTACGCCGAAACCTACAATGGCCCGGCCTCCTGGGTACCCCAGGTATTGACGTCCCTGGGCGGGCCGCTGGCAAAAATCCTGTGGGATACGCCGGTCAAGGCATACAAGCCCGCTTCCAAGGCATTCCGGAGCGTGATGAACACCGCCGGACCGGCCACGGTGAAAGTGTTGGACATACTGATCGACATTCTTTCGGTTGCGCAAACGATCTACCATTACGGCACGGCCTTGACGGTGGCGCAAACGATCGGGCTCGACCCGGCCAAGGTTCTCGACAAACTGGTAGGTGTCGACGAATCGTCGCTCGGCGCGGTAAAAGACCTGTTGACCTTCAACGACGCCTACAACGTCATCAAGCTGAACGACACCAACGCCGACCTGAGCACGCCGGGTACCGCGGCGGCGATTATTCATCTGGCGCAATGGTTCACGTTTGCACAGAAAAAGAATCCCAACAGCTCGAACCTGGACGGCCCGAAAGGCGATCGGATGGCGCAAGTCACGATCGATTCGCTCGACGGCTTCTCCAAAAATCGCAGCACCAAGGATGGCGGGCCGGCGAAGAACTTTCCCGAAATGATGTACCTGACACCATTCGTGGTCGATCCGACCCGCTTCATTCCATACCAGAACGGTGCGCTGCTGATGTACCTGTGGCATCGCGGCGGAACCGAACTCAAACACATCGGCGTTAACAAAAAAACCTGGAGCGCGATGGACGGCACCGGATTCTTCGGCATCGCGATCTTCTGGATCAGCATCCTCGGCATACCGATCCCGATTCCAATTCCATTTCCATTCATACCGATGGGCTGGGGCGCCGCGCAAGCCGGACCGAGCAGCAATCTGAACCCGAACAACAATTTCGGCACCAGCACTCCCGATGCCTACGGCGGTGTGTACGAGAACGTGAATACCGTGGGCGCAGCCGGCATTCAGCGTGGCAAAGGCGCAGGCACCAGCCTGGATACGCGTGCCGGATTACGGACTTATTTCGACCTGAAGAAGACCGACAAGGAAAACCTGATCGGGCCGGCACTGATCCTCGAAGTCGAAAAAGCGGACTCCAAGATCCCGACCAGTAACGCGATATCAGGCGGACGATTCACGCTGGACAACGGCACCAGCAGTGGCTTCATGCGCAGCCTGACCAAGGCCGAAACCTATTTTTCGCGTCCAAAGAAGCTGTGGGCACGCGGTGACGGCAAGACGGAACTCGGCAGCCTGTACAACCCATACTGGCAAGCGCGGCTAGCGCCCAACAATTTCCTTGAACAGTACGCTTCGATGTCCTATCACCTATGGTAAATCGGCACACCAGATCCGGAGGGCAAGCAATGGTCGAGCTGCTGATCGCGGCCGGATTCGTGCTGATCCCGCTGTTTCTCGCGATTCCATTGCTGGGAAAGTATCTCGATGTGCGGGCCGCCGCAGTACAGACTTCACGCTACGCGGCCTGGGAGCGGACCGTATGGTATGGCGGCGATGCTGCGTCCAGCCTGGGCTGGTTCGGCGTCGACCGCAGGTGGCAGGCAAACCAGAAGAACGACCAGCAGATCCGCAGCGAACTCGCGGTGCGCCAGCTGTCCGAGACCGGGGCGAGCGCTGCCTTCTCGAACAGCGACCGCAGCGCCGCCGGTTTCGTGGGCGGGTCGAAAATGCTGTGGAAGGACCGGAAAGGTCAGTCGCTGCTCGCCAATTACAGCGATCTGCAGAATACCGTGGATAACAGCCAGGCGCCTGGCACCCTGAACGTGATACTCGACCCGATTGCGAACTTCGCATCCACGCTCGGGCCGTTTGTGCTGGAAACGAATGGCAAGTATGCCGCCACGGTAACGATCAGGATCAAGGACATCGATTTCGATCACTTTCTGGCCAAGAACAGTACCGCCAATTTCAGCGAGACCAATGTGCTGCTCGCCAACGGCTGGAGCGCCAACGGTCCCGACGACAGCACCGTGACCAGCGCCAAGCAGCAGGTGAAGGGCCTGGTCCCCACTTCCATTCTGGCCGCCGAGATCGAAGGCGTGAAGATCATGGATTACGTGCTGGGCGCACTGTCGGTATTCTTGCCGGAAGCGTCGAAGCTCGAGCCAGGCAAGATCGAACCGGATGTCGTACCTGCGGATCGGCTTAAATAGCATGGCGACGATCAGATCAGCAAGCCGCGCCCTGCCGACAGCCGCTCTGGTTTTATGCGGCGTGTTGTCCGGCGACCTTGCGGCTGAAGAAATGAATTGTCCGGACTTCCCGGAGCCGAAAGCGAAGCTGGAATGGGTCGCGCCGTACATGATCTACAACGGCGTACCGATGAGCATCAAGCGTTTCGACAGTGAACAGAAGCCGGCCGATATTCTCGCGTTTTATCGGCAGAAATGGACCGGCAGCGGCGCCGCCGCACCGGTTGAAAACATGGTCGATCCCTGGCAGACGATTTCGGTCGTCCGCGGAAAATGCTTTTTTACGGTACAGGTACAGGCGGCCGGAAAATCCGGATCGACCGGCCTGTTGAGCGCAACGCAGGCACCCGATCGAGCGCGTGTAATTGCGCCGGAAAAATCGCTTCCGATGATGTCGGGCAGCTCCGTCATCAACGACATCGATCATCGCGATGACGGAAAGAGCGCGCGTACTCTATTGTTGAGCAATACGTTTTCGGCCGAATCGAACGCCAGTTTTTACCGCCAGACGCTGGCCGATCAGGGATGGCGAACCGTCAGCAGCTATCAGATGACGACCAAGAACGGGCCAGGCATTACGCTGGTAATGAAGCGCGGCCTGGCCGAGGCCAGCCTGGTGATTACCCGCAACGGAGCGAACACGATGGTGCTCGCCAATATGGTGGACAACCCATGATCACGCGGACAATCTCGATGCGGAGGCCGTCGGCGCGGCGCCGGATGAAAGGCCAATCGCTGATCGAGTATCTGGTAGTGCTGACGCTTGGCGTCATCGTGCTGGTAACCGGCACCGATCCTCCGATACAGAAGCTTGCCACAGCGATTCGCGAGTATTACACGGACTATTCGTATGCGATTTCGATTTCATCGATGCCGAACTGCTTCACGTCGGCAAGCGCTGGGCCGGTAACGATCGGCGTCGACAAGTGCATCGATTTGAAGGATCCGGAATGGCCGGTAGACGTATCGTTTGATTAGGTCGACGCAGATCGACCAGAAACAACTGCCGGCAGTGTGCCGGCATAACAATATTAATTACTTCTAGGCAGGGTCAACAACTTGAAAATCCAACGCCCCAACATCAAGATCAACAAGACATGGTTGATGCTTGTCATAGCCATTGTACTGAGCGTGATTACCGTCTTGCTGACCCGGCATTACCTGGCGCTCAAGGAAGAAAGCATCGAGGCCGAAGTGGCCGCGCGATCCCAGCAGCACCAGGGAACCACGATTGCCGTGGTGGTGCCAACCAGGTCGCTGCCGCCGGGTTCGCTGCTTGAAGAAAGCGTCGTCGCGTCGCGCAATGTACCGGCTGATTTTGTCTACGACGACACCATCACGGTCGCGCAATTCGATGCGCTCAAGGGCCACGCGCTGATCCGCCAGGTCGAGCGCGGCAAGCCGCTGCGCAAAGCCGATGTACGAGAAGTCTTTGCGGATTTCTCCGGCACCCTGAAGCCGGGCAAGCGTGCTATGACCATCAACGTCGATGAAATCAATTCCATGTCGCACATGGTCGAGCCCGGCAACCAGGTAGACCTGATGCTGGTACTGGGTGGCGAAGGAACGAACGATCAGACCGTCGTGCCCTTTCTCGATCAGGTCAAAGTACTCGCGACCGGACAGAAGATCACGCAGGACGACCCCGGAACACAGACACCCCAGGGCCAGCGCAGGGTGAGCTACAACAACGTCACGCTCGAAGTTACCCCGACCCAGGCCGCGCGCCTGACGCTAGGGCTTGAGCTTGGCAAGATTCGAGCGGTGCTGCGCAACGAAAGCGATGAACAATCGGTCGATTTCGAATCGGTTACTGCCAGCAACCTGCTCGAAGACATCCGCGAACGGGAACGCCGCACTGCGCTTGCGAAACCGCGCAGCAGTGCGTCGACTGGCTATGTCGAATATTTCATCGGCGGCAAAGGCGGCAACAACGATGCCATCGCACCGGTGATCAATGTGCCAATGCCGGCCGGCCTGATGTCGATGCAGGCGGGCGGCCCAGCGCCTGCTGCCGCTGGCGGCACCACTGCCACGGCAGGCTTGCCGCAGAACCTGACGGACCTGATCAAGCTGAGCCAGGAAAGCAGTGCGGCGAACGCCAAGTCACCCAAATAAAGTAGGGAAAATAATGCTTACACGTCCTCTTATCGTCTTGTTCTGGTGTTTTCTGCTGATCTCCCCTACCACATCCGCGCAGGGAAATCTGACTGAAATCAAAGGCAATGAAATTCACATGTTCGTCGGCGAGGTCAAAATCCTGGCCGCGGAGCGGATTCATCGAATCGCCGTCGGCAATGGAAAGCTGTTCACCACGTCGATCCTCGACAACAAGGAATTGCTGCTGATCGCGGAAGCGGTGGGCGACTCTTCGCTGGTGATCTGGTCCGACAAGAACAAAAAATCCGTCTACACGGTGCGCATCAGCCCGAATGACGCAGGCGATGCCTACCGCAACGTGAATGCGATGTTGACCGGAATTCGCGGCATCAAGATCTCATCAGTCGGGCCAAACGTCGTGATCAGCGGTTCCGCGAGCAAGGAAGACATGGCCCGCATCGCGACCGCGGTAAAAGCTTACCCGCAGGCGACCAGCCTGGTCAGCGAAGAAGAAATGACGATGAAAAAGATGATCTACATGAAAGTGCAGATCGTCGAAATGAACAAATCCGTGCTTGAGAACATCGGTTTGCAGTGGCCGGGTTCCGCCAGCGGCCCGATGCTGGGCTTCGCCGGGAATCTCGGCACCGACCGGCCGCAAACCCAGGGCGAGCTGAAAGGCATACTGCCTATGCCCAACAACGGACTGTTCACGTATCTCGGCGTTTCGTCGCTGATCAACACCACCATCAACCTGGCGAAAAACAACGGCGATATCTATACGCTGGCCGAGCCGGAACTGAGTGCGCGCAGCGGCGGCGAGGCGAAATTTCTGGCCGGCGGCCAGATCCCGTTGCCCGCCACATCCGCGCTCGGCGGCGGCTCGGTGGAGTTCAAGGATTACGGCATCCGGCTGACGATCAGCCCGCGCGCGGACGACGAAGGCAATATCATGGCTACCATCAATACCGAGATCAGCAGCATCGATCCGTCGGTGGCGGTCCAGGGCATTCCCGGCTTCCTTACCCGCCAGTCTTCGACCGAACTCAACGTCAAGAACGGCCAGACCATCGTAATGTCAGGCCTGGTCAACTCAACCATGTCGAACGATTCGACCCGCGTACCGGGCCTTGGCAATATTCCGGTACTGGGCCGGCTGTTCCGCTCGGATGGTTTCAGGTCCGGCCGCACCGACCTGGTGATCCTGGTGACGCCGACGATCTTCGACCCGACATCGACCATCAATCGCGAGCGCATCGAAAAAGGCATGGACATGCGTGAGCGCTTCGAACGCAAATTGAGCAATCAGGACATCATCGATTAAGGGTTCAGCATGCTGCTTATCGCCGTTACCACCCCCAGGGGCCAGCGCACCGAAGAAGAATGTACCATCGACAGCTGCACCATCGGCAAGAGCGATGAAAACCGGATCATGCTGCAAGGCTGGTCGGTGGGGCGCTCGCATGCGACGATCCATCGCCGCAAGGACGGCGTGTATGTAGAAGATCACGGCGCATCGTCGGGTACCAGGGTCAACAACAAGAAAGTTAGCGGCGTGTACGGACCGCTTAAGCCGGGCGATGAAATCGGCATCTGCGATTACATTCTCACCGTACTGGATCTGGAACCCGAGGCACCTGCAGCTGCGGCGGCCGCGCCCGCGGTGTCTTCACACGCATCTGCCGCTGTGCCGGCGGCCGAGGCAGAACCGGATCAGAAAACGGCAGGCGAAATTGCAGAAACGATTGCCGTGCTCAAGAACCTGCACCTGCAACTGATCAAGCAAATGGATCTGCGCCGCGTCGACGTGAATCGGCAGAGCGAAGACGAATTGCGCGAAAACACCCGTGCGATGCTGACCGAAATCGTAGCAGCCGACAAGACCATACCGGATCATCTCGATCGCGCAATACTGGTCAAGCGCGTACTGGACGAAGTGGTCGGCCTGGGCCCGCTGGAAGATCTGATCGCCGACGAATCGGTATCGGAGATCATGGTCAACAGCTACGACGAGATCTTCATCGAGCGCAGCGGGCAACTGCAAAAATCGCCGATCACCTTCACCAGCAACCAGTCGGTGCTGAGCGCGATCGAACGCATCGTTACTCCGATCGGACGCCGTATCGATGAAAGCTCGCCGATGGTGGACGCGCGACTCAAGGACGGATCGCGCGTGAACGCGGTGATTCCGCCACTGGCACTCAAGGGCGCCAATATCACGATTCGTAAATTCTCAAAGAAAAAACTGGTTGGTGAAGACTTGATCCGTTTCGGCTCGATGACGCCCGAGATACTCAACTTTCTGAAAACCGTGGTGGAGCAGAAAGCCAACATCATCATCTCGGGCGGCACCGGCTCCGGAAAGACCACACTGCTGAACGTGATGTCGAATTACATTCCGAAGGACGAGCGCATCGTTACCGTGGAAGACGCAGCGGAGCTGCAGCTCGGCCAGCCCAATCTTGTCGGCCTGGAATCGCGCCCGGCCAATGCCGAAGGCAAGGGCCTGGTCAGCATTCGCGACCTGGTCAAGAACTGTCTGCGGATGCGGCCGGACCGCATCGTGGTCGGCGAATGCCGCGGCGGCGAAGCGCTCGACATGCTGACCGCGATGAATACCGGGCATGACGGATCGCTGACCACCGCGCATGCGAATACGCCGCGCGATTGCCTGGCTCGTATCGAAGTGATGGTGATGATGGCCGGCATGGACTTGCCGATCCGCGCGATCCGGGAACAGATCGCTTCCGCGATCCGCTTCATCGTGCAGCAGAACCGCTTTTCCTGCGGTACGCGCAAGATCACGCACATTACCGAAGTCACCGGCATGGAAGGCGACATCATCCAGCTTCAGGATATCTTCCTGTACAAGCGGGAAGGTTTCGGCCCGGACGGCAAAGTGCGAGGGCGTCATATCGCAACCGGGCAGATACCGGAGTTCTATGAAGAACTGGCCAGCCGCGGCATGGAAATCGACTTGAACCTGTTTGCGTCGGAGGGCAAGCGACTGTGAACAGCATGGGACTGATACTGGCGGTCGGGCTGCTCGCCGCGTTCATGATCATCATGGTCGTGATGCAGGCGGCGCAGACGGTGCTGGCGCGGCAGAAATCCGAACTTGAAACATCGACCAAGACCACGCTGGCCGACATGTTCATCTTTCTCGATCCGACCCAGATCTTCTATTACAACGTCGCCGCGCTGGTGATACTGCCGACGCTGGTATGGCTGTTTACCGGCAATCCGGTGTTTGTCACGTTCACCGCCGTTGCCACGCTTATCCTGCCCAAGTATTACATCAAGAGCCTGGCTACCCGCCGCCTCAAGCGCTTCGAGGAACAGTTGCCGGATGCACTGTTGATGGTGTCGGGCGCAATGCGTGCCGGCGCCAGCCTGAACGTGGCGCTGGAATCGATGGTCAAGGAACAGAAGCCGCCGCTGAGCCAGGAATTCGAACTGATGCTGCGCGAGCAGCGCCTCGGCGTGGATTTCGATACCGCGCTGGTCAACATGGAAAAGCGCAATCCGCTGCAGGATTTTTCGCTTGTGGTGTCCGGCCTGCGCATTTCGCGCGAAGTCGGCGGCAACCTGGCTGAAATCCTGGAGTCGCTGTCGACCACGCTGCGAGAGAAAGCGACCATGGAAGGCAAGATCCGCAGCCTGACCGCGCAGGGAAAAATGCAGGGCATCATCATGTCCTGCCTGCCGCTGCTGATGATGGCCGCGCTGAACTGGATCGAACCGAAAGCGATGGGCACGATGTTCACTACGCTGTTCGGCTGGGTGACGCTGGCGGTGATCCTGGTCATGATCACCATCGGCTATCTTTTCATTCGCAAGATCACCACTATCGACGTCTGACGCCATGCCTTCGAACTCTCTCATCGCTCTCATCGTCGGAATCGCCACCGGAATATCGGTCCTGTTGATCAGTTACAGCGTTTCCAAGCTCAGGTCGGAAGTGCCGAAGGAAGAGCGGGAGTACATGGACCCGCTGCCGCCGGTACTGAGAATGTCGTGGCCGCTGATCACCTTCATCGAATACCATTTCTGTTCACGCCTGCCGCCCGCCTGGCTGGAAAAAGCACACAAGCAACTGCAGGAAACCGGTGTCGGTTACATCCTGACCGCCGAGCAATATTACGCAGTGCGCATTTTTTCCACGATCGTCGCATTTGCGCTGACACTGTTCTCCCTGCATGCGCTGGATCATTCTTCACCGTGGATACTGGTCGGCGTGACGCTGCTCGGCAACTTCTACCCGCAGATATGGCTGCGCGACGTTCGCGCACGCCGCGAAAAGGAAATCCTCAAGGCACTGCCTGTGTATCTCGACTTCATCACGCTGGCGGTCGAAGCCGGACTTAACCTGACCGGTGCGATCAAGCAGGCAATGGACAAGGGACCGGCAGGCGCATTGCGCAACGAATTCCAGATGATTACGCGTGACCTGCGCGCCGGCGTGCCGCGCGCGGATGCATTGCGCCGCATGGAAAACCGGTTGAACATGAAAGCGATCACCAGCTTCGTCGGCACCGTGATCCAGGCGGAAAAAATGGGTGCCAGCGTAGGCGCCGCGCTGCGCGTGCAATCGCAGCAGCGCCGCATCGAGCGGTTCCAGCGCGCCGAAAAACTCGCGATGGAAGCGCCGGTCAAGCTGATTCTGCCGCTGATCGCGTTCATCTTCCCGGTTACCTTCATCGTGCTTGCGTATCCGATCGTCGTGAAATTCATGCAAGAAGGGATGCTGTGAGACTTGGCGCGATCTATCTCCATGACCAATGCCTGGTACCGCGCGTATGGAATGCGGTCAGCGCATGGGAGAGGACGCGCGGCCTGCTCGGCCGTGCGCCGCTGCAGGCCGATGAAGGCATGCTGATCAACGAATGCCGGCTGGTGCATACGCTTGGCATGGGTTATGCGCTGGACCTGGTTTTTCTGGATCGCGACGGCCGGGTGCGCAAACTGGTGTCCGGCCTGAAGCCGCTGCGCATGGCAGGCAGCTTTTCGGCCAGCGCCACACTTGAACTGGCGCCGCACACACTGGACGGCACCCGCCTGAAGGAAGGCGACCGGCTCACATGGCGTGAGGGCCGGGCATGATGCGCGCCGCCCGCCATCTGCTTCCGATCCTGCTGCTCGGCGGCTGCGCGATGCTGCCAATGGAGCCGCTCAATCTTTATGATTTGCGGCGCGACGCGCAGCTTGCCTACGCAGACGGCCAGGACGAGCGCGCGGAAAAACTGCTGATCGGGCTGACGCGTTCCGCGCCCAACGACTCGGAAGCCTGGTTTTATCTGGGTAACCTGTATGCACGCACCAGCCGGCCGGAACAGGCGACCGACGCGTATCAGAAATCGCTGATGCTCAACAGCCGCGACGCACGAGTGTGGCACAACATCGGCGTGGTACGTGTGCGCGAAGCATGGGCGTCGTTCATTCAGGCGCACAACCTGTCCAAGCCGGATGATCCGATGCACGCACGGCTCGAAAGCCTGATCCGTGCCATGGAAAAAATTCCGCTGGAGGGCATGGATCGATCGGCCGGTTCGGCAGCACCGGCCGACGCAAAAAAATGAGCAGCAGCGGAAAAAGGCTCGGCACCTCGCGCCAGGGAGGACAGGCGCTGGCCGAATACATATATGTATTCCCGATCCTGATCATGCTGATCCTGGGTGCGATCCAGTTCGGCTTTATTTACCAGACCAAGGCAACCCTGAACTACGCCACCTTTTCCGCCACACGTCACGGCGCATTGAATAACGGGTCGATGGCCGCGATCGTCGATGGACTGACCTCGGGCATGATGCCGCTGTTTGCGCACAGCAGCAGCACCGGCGGCGCGCGCAATCTTGCGCTGCTCAAGAATGCATGGACCCTGGCCAACCAGCAGGTCACCAATCCGAAATTGACTGTAATCACTATCGTCAATCCGACCAATGCGGCATTGAGCGCATATCAGGGCTTCTCGGAGTCGGGCAGCGAGATTCCGAACGATAACCTGATGTACCGGTCGACCAACATTTCCGGCGGCGGCATGAATATCCAGGACGCCAACCTGCTCAAGGTGCGCGTCACGTATTGCTACAGGATGGCGGTTCCGATTCTCAACAAGCTGATCTACAACCTGGCGATCGATCCGCCGGCAACGCCGATCGTCGGCCCTACCGCGGCCGACATGCTGGCTTCCGAGGGCGGCGGCTCCACCAGCAAACCGTGCACCGGAATCGCCGATGAATACCGCATTCCAATCACCTCCGAGGCAGTGGTCCGTATGCAGACGCCATTCAAGAATCCAGGCAAGTGGGTGGGCCCATGACATCGGCCGTTCTCGACGCCGGCCCGCCGCAAACCCGCGCCCGGCTTTTTTCGCTGCGCGGCCGCCTCGGTCGCACGCACTACATCGCCTATTCGCTCGGTGCGATCGTGGCTGCATTCCTGTTCATGTTTCTGGCCGGCCTGGGACTGATGCTGTCGGGTCAATTGGGCCGCTTGCTGTATATCGCCTTCAGTGTGCTGCTGTTCTACGGGTTCCTGCCAATCTTCTTCGCGATTCTGACCGTCAAGCGCGCGCATGATTTCAATACCGGCGGCTGGCTGGCGATATTGCTGCTGGTGCCCGTGGTCAATCTGCTGTTTTGGTTCATTCCCGGTACACGCGGCGACAACATCTATGGCCCTGCACCGCGAGCCGCGTCATTCGGCACCAAGCTGATCGCTGCAACGCTGCCGGTGCTGCTGGTGATCGCTTTCCTCGCAACAGGCGGCCCGCAGACAATTCGGGAGCCGGATTCCACGCAGTCTGCGCAACCGTCATCGACACTCAAACCTTACTCGCCATGAAAACCAATCAAACGCCCACCGTGATTTCCGAATTCGAGGCGCGGTTCCCGGACATAGCGGAAGGACTTGGCCGCCACCACGTGGGGCTTTTGCTGGACGGCGCATCGGTGGTGGAAATTCCTGCCGGCCGCACGCTGATCCGCGACCGCATGCCCGTGGATTTTTTGTACTTCGTGCTCGACGGCACGCTCACGGCACTGATCGAGGAAGCGGGAAAGTCGAGGCCGCTCGCCACTATTGAAGCCGGTGAATGGATGGGCGAAATTTCGGTATTGAGCGGCGAATATCTTGCCAGCGCGACGGTCGTTACCGATACCGCGTGCAAGCTGGTAAAAGTGCACCACATCACCTTCGAAAAACTGATCGCGGAAAACGAAACGGTCGCCAAAGTGCTGCTGGAAAAATTCATTGAATTGATGGCGAAGCGCTTTCGTGTTCCGCACGCACATGGATAACTGCCCGGGAAAAGAAAAATAGGAGAAGCGAGAATCCATGGACCTGAAATTTTTCCTTAAAAATCTGCCGGCCTTCGAGGAATTCAAGGCAACGCACATTGATATCCTGGCTGCCTGTCTGAACGTGGAGCAGTACGGTGACGGCCACGTCTTCATCCAGCAAGGCACGCAGGGCGAAGCGCTATACCTGCTGCTGAAGGGCTCGGTGCGCATCACGCGGCGCGATCCCGGCGATGAGATAGAACGCGAAGTACGGGAACTCAGCGATGGCGAGATGTTCGGCATGCTGTCGCTGATAGACGACCTGCCTGCCTCTGCGACCTGCGTCGCAAAGGGACCGGTCACGACTGCTGCGCTGAGCCGCGACGCCTTCCGGCAATTGTTTCACGAGGCTTCTCCGATCGGCCATCACCTGCAGTACATGGTGGCGGTACAGATGGCGCGCGACATCCAGGAAGAAAACAAGCGTTTTCGTGCTGCGCTGCTCACCCCCTGACGGATACCGATCCACTGTGCCGAAAAAACCCATCGATCGCCGCGCGCCGCGCTATGCATCCGCCGCACCGCTCGCGCTGCTGTTGATCCACGCGTGGGCCTTTGCAGCGGAAGCGCCGGTAACGCCCGGCAGCGTGCAGGAATCGCTGGATTCCGGCAAGCCGCGCCTGCCGAGCACACCGCCGCAAGTGGTGCTGCCGGTGCAGCCGAAGCCGTCGCCGCATGACCCGCGAGCAACGCGTTTCCGCGTCAATGCGTTCGACATGTCCGGCAATACCGTTTTCAGAAAGCGCTTGCTCAAGCAATTGCTGGAGCGATTTGTCGACATGGAGCTCAATCTGCACGACCTGAACAAGGCGGCCGATACCATTACTGCGTTTTATCATGATCGCGGCTACACGCTGGCACGCGCGGTGATCCCGGCACAGAAGGTGGTCAATGGCGTAGTCAACATCCACATCGTCGAAGGCCGGGTCGGCAAGGTGGTTTTTCGCGGCAACAAGCGCCATGCGGCGGAGTTCCTGGCCGCACGCACTGCGCTGATCAAGCCGGGCATGCTGGTCACCGCGGATCGCCTCGAAAACAATCTGTTGTTGCTGAATGATCTGCCCGGGCTGAGCGCCAAGGTGATACTGGAGCCCGGCGCGGAATTCGGCGCCACCGATGCGGAAATCAAGCTGGAGGAGAAACTGTTCAGCGGCAGCATCGGCGTCAATAATTTCGGGCGCAAGGAAACCGGCCAGAACAAGGCGGAACTCGCACTGAATCTGAATTCGCCTTTCGGCTGGGGTGACCAGATCGCATTGAGCGGCTCCAGCACGCAGCATGAACTGATCCGTTACTGGAAGGCCGGTTATTCGCTTCCGCTCAATACCATAGGTACCCGGCTTGCAATCGGGAGTTCGAACGCAGCGTACGATGTCAGCGGTGCGCTGGCTGTCCTGGGAATCAACGGTGAAGTCAAAACCACAGAGCTGGTTGTCAGCCACCCGTTCGTGCGCAGCCGCCGGCACAATCAATACTTGAGCATAGGCGTGAAGCGCAGCCATCTGGTGCAGAACGCGTTGGGTGCACGAATTTCCGACAACCGGATCAGCGTACTGACCACGACCTACCAGATCAATCATATCCACGTGGACGCGTCGGTCACCAATGCCAGCTTCGGCCTGGCCACCAATTTCAAAAGCGTCAAGAGCCCTACGCAGCAGGATGCACTGTTCGCCCGCATGGAACTCGACGTCAATCATCTGTCCCCGTTTATAAAGAAGTGGGATCTCTACCTGCGCGGAAATTATGTTCGGAGTAAGGAAATGCTGCCGGACACCGAGAAGTTTTCATTGGGAGGGCCCGGCAGTGTGCGCGCATACCGTCCGTCGGAAGTGCGCGGCGATACCGGGTATCTGGTGACGGCCGAGCTGCGCCGGCCGTTCGCGGCCATGGGCAGGATGGGCATCTTCCGCGTGACCGCCGACGCCGGCGAAGTAATCTACAAGATGCCGGGTTTCAGCGACAACCGTGACCGGCTACGCAGTGTCGGGCTCGGCGCGACTTTTTATCCTGCCAGGGGGATCTCGGCATCGATCGATGCGGCAACACCGATCGGCAGCGGATCGCAAACCGCAACTGATACCAAGAATCACAGGATCTGGGTGAATGTCAGTGCGAGCTTCTAAAATCCGACAAGCCGCCGCGCTCGCGCTGGCCCTGCTCTATCACGGAGCGAGCCGCGCGGAACTGCCGACAGGCGCGACCGTCGTCGAGGGGGCCGCACCGTATAACCAGTCGGGCGGCAACCAGGTCATCAACCAGGGAACGCAAAGAGCGATCATCGACTGGCAAAGTTTTTCGATCGGTGCCGGCAATAGCGTACGCATCAACCAGCCCAATGCTTCGTCGGTGCTGCTCAACCGCGTGGTCGGGAACAGTCCGTCGAACATACTCGGCAACCTGTCCGCCAACGGCCAGGTTTTCCTGGTCAATCCTTTCGGCGTCTATTTCGGGGCCGGCTCCACGGTGGACGTCGGCGGCCTGCTGGCGACCACGCTGAATATCCGCAATCAGGATTTCATGGCGGGTAACTACGTTTTCAACCGCGGCAGCCTGTCCGCGGCGCGCCGCGAAGTGATCAACGCCGGCGTGCTGAAGGCGCGCGAAGGCGGTTATGTAGTGCTGGCCGGCGACTACGCCGCCAACCGCGGCGTGATTCAGGCGCGGCTCGGCACGGCGGCGCTGGCATCCGGCAACACGATGACGCTCGATATCCAGGGCGACAGCCTGGTCAATTTCGCCGTCGACGAAAAAACCGTCGCCGACCTGTCGGGCGTGGAAAACAGCGGCCAGATCCTGGCCGATGGCGGCCGCGCGATCATGACCGCGGCGGTCGCACGTGATCTCGCCACCGCCGCGGTCAACAACTCCGGCCTGATCCAGGCACGCACCACTGTGGAGCGGGATGGCGCAATCTATCTGTCGGCCGACGGCGGCAATACATTGGTCAGCGGCGAGCTGGATGCCGGCGGTACGGAGGCTGGTGAAAAAGGCGGCACCATCAAAGTACTCGGCGACAAGGTCGCGCTGGTAAACAACGCCAAGGTCGATGCAAGCGGAGATGCCGGCGGCGGAAAGATCAACATCGGCGGGAATTTCCAGGGCCAGGGGCCGTTGCCTAATTCACGCACCGCTTTCGTCGGCAAGGACGTAAAGATCGATGCCGATGCACTAGGCAACGGCAATGGCGGCGAGGTAGTGGTCTGGGCCGACGACCAGACGCGCTTCTATGGCGATATCACCGCCAAAGGCGGCGCGCAAGGCGGTGATGGCGGCAATGTCGAGGTTTCAGGAAAAGCGATCCTGGACTACAACGGCACGGTCGACACGCTGGCGCCGCAAGGCAAGGCTGGCACACTGCTGCTCGATCCGACCGATATCGAAATTGTGACAACGGTCGATCCGGCCACCGCGGACATGACGGGCGCTTCGCCGTTTTCGGATGCCACCAACAATGGCGGCACGTCGCGCATGACCGTTGGAGCGCTGGAAGCTGCGCTGGCTGGCGGCAATGTGACGGTGACCACGCAGACCGCATCCGGTACCGCACCGAAAGGCGGCACGATCACCATTGACGATGGCGGAGGCGGCGGCGTGCAGTGGAGCACCGGCTCCATGCTGAAACTGCAGGCCAACAGGCAAATTCTGATCAAATCCAATGTTCAAGGCGGTAACGGCACGCTCTGGCTAGACGCCGGCAACGGTGTCATCCAGTCTCCGTCAACCAACATTGCGGCCAACGGACTGCTCCTGACCGGCTCGGGTTTCTTTGACCTGGTTGGCGTTACTCCCGATAATTACGTCGGCAGCTGGAATGAAGTCAATACGCTGGCAACCAATTTCAGCTCGCCAAGTACATTGAGATACAGCAGCAATCGGAATGTATCGGTCGGAACGGTAAACGGAACCAGCGGCATCACCAACACGGGCGGCAGCACCCAGTTTTATTTTGACCGCAACAACGCGGTACTGACACTGGCCCAAGGCATCACCTCCGGCAGCATGTCTTATCGCGGTGCGGGCGGTGTCAATCAGACCGGCGGAAGCGCACAGTTGAACAGCCTGTCCCTGCAAGGCGGCCCGGGCAGTTTCTCGATGGCAGGCAACAATATCCGCAATCTCAGCGCCTCGATCAACGGCGACCTCATCGTAACGACTGCGGGCGCGATGACGGTCAATGGCGGCATCACTACCAACAACCACAATGTCACACTGACTACCGGCGACGCCACCGGATTCGACCCGAAGAAACAACCGGACGGCACCAATCCGGCGAGCCTGACCATCCGGGAAAGCATCAACGCAGGCACCGGCACGATCCGGCTCACTGCAGGGACAGGCGGTGTTTTCCAGCGCCGCGATACCGACGGGAGCGGCAACCTGCTGCCTAATGGTTCGCTGACTGCAGGCGCTCTGCTGCTGCGTGGCAGCAGCACGAACAAGGTCACGCCGTTCGTGCTGAACAATGCAAACAACCTGGTCGGTACGCTGGCAGCCAGCGCCAACGGGTCCATCAGTTATACGGGCGGACCGTTGACCGTGAATTCCATCGATGGCGTCAACGGCATTACCACCAGCTCGAACACGATCGTGGTACCCGCCGGCGTCGATGCCAGCGGCCGGGCCACGCCGGATGTCTACAACGACAATAACATTTCACTATCGGTCGGCGGTGACCTGCTCATCCGCAAAAATATCAATGCGTCGACTGCCAACGGATCCGACGCGGTTTCAATCGGTATCGGCGGCGACTTTCGTGCCGAGACGCTCGATGGCAGCCGCATCAACGCCGATACGCTCGGCGTTTTCGGGGACGATCTCCAGGGCACGTTCAGGATTACCAGCAATGTCTCGTCGCTCGCGGCGGCCGGCGGCAAGCTGATGGTGATCGACAATAGCGCGCATACCGGCGACCTGACCGGCATCGGTATCGGGGCACCGGCTGCCAATGCCAGTGCAACCAACAACGGCAGCACAGTCACGGTTGACAGCACCAGCAAGCCGGTTGGAGATTTTTACCTGACCACCGCCGGTGGCCTGAATATCGTCAAGCTGCTCAGCAAAGGCAGCAACCTGATGCTGCGCTCGTCTTCGCTCAACATCCTGCTTGATGCGGCAACCGCTGACGGCGCGCGCATCATGCTGCAACCCTACAATCTCGCCAGCAAGGTTGGCGTCATTAACGGTAACGATGGTGATTTCACGCCGGACATCAATTACGACGGCAACACCCTGCTCAAGTTCACCAATCCGACCGCGACCTTTTTCTTCGGGACGCCGCAAAACACGATTCTTCAGGATTCGGCGGTACCGGACGCGGCCAGGAACACGCTGACCGGGGATATTCATATCGGCTCCGACGGTGCGTTCAACCTCGGATACCGCAGCATATCGGCTCAGACTTCCGGCAGCATTGTTGCGCACAACGTCGGACCGCCGTACAACCTGAGGCTGGCGGCACCGAATCTCACTATCAACGGGTTCAATACCTTCGGACCCCAACTGCATTTTTTCAGCAACAATCTGAGCCTGCCCGGCGCGGCCAGCAACTATATCAATCCGCACAAGCCGACCATTACGCTGCGTACGCTGAACGGCGAAACGATCTGGATCGGCAATTCACCAAAATCCTGGGAACCGGCTTTCGGATCGCGAACACTTGTCAAGCTGCCGGATGGCAGCACGATCATCGTCAGCGGCAGCACCGACTATCCGTTTGCCTTGCCGGGCGAAACGGGTCACAGCGACATTCATGTACCGTGGGACGATGGCGTAGGCGTTAGCCTGGGCAACAGAAAGCTGATCCTGTCAGTCGGCAACAAAGGCCTTCCGGATTTTCTCTCTTCGACCAAGATCTATCTCTATGGCGCTACGCCACCCCTGACATCGAACGTCACGTCAACCAAAAGAACGGCCTACATCAATGGTGCGAAGCCGTCCGATGCCTCGGGTGCCGACGGCGCCAAGGGCGGGTTATGGAAAGGCTGCCAGGATCTGACCACTTGCCAGGAAACCAATCCCAGCCCCTATCCTGATCCAACTCCCACCGATGACGGCGGAGGCGACAACGACTCCGGCCCGAACGACGACAGCGACACAAACAATCCGGATAACAGCGACTGCCCTGGATGCCCGCCGGCAGATCCAAACTCTGATCCTTACCCTCCCGACACCGATGGCGACGGCGACGGTGATGGCGACGGTGATGGCGACGGTGATGGCGACGGTGATGGCGACGGTGATGGCGACGGCGACGGCGATGGCGACGGCGATGGCGACGGCGATGGCGACGGCGATGGCGACGGCGATGGCGA
>JAKFFO010000053.1:0-41344 GCA_036675035.1 Oxalobacteraceae bacterium | reverse complement strand
CTTGAATCCGGCATATACCTTGGCAAATGCCGGAATCACGAAAACGTTGATCACGATAATTGCAACCGTCATTGCCAGCACCACGAACATCGGATAGCGCAATGCGGTGCGCACGCGTTCGCGCATGTCGCGCTCGAATTCCAGATGGTCAAACAGGCGCAGGAAAATTTCTTCGAGTCGTCCGGTCGCCTCGCCAACCCGTACCATGTTCAGATAAAAAGTCGAGAATATCTCGGTGTGGCGACGCATCGCTGCAGACAGTTCCCGACCGGAATCAAGCGATTCGCGGATATCCTTCAGCACGCGGCCGAACGCCTTGCTGGTCGCCGATTCCTGCAGTCCGGCCAATCCGCGCATGATCGGGACACCGGACTTGAGCAGCGTGTACATTTGTCGACTGAACAGTTGCACGTCAATCGGCCGCACCTTGTCTTCAAGCAGGCGCGCCCACCAGCCACCCTCCCCCTCTGCGACCGGCTTTTTGGTAACCACGATTTCAATCGGCGTAACGCCGGTATTGAAAAGCTGGTCTGCTACCGCGCCACTGTCCGCGCTTTCGAGTACGCCCTGCAGCATCTCGCCGCGGGCATTGCGGGCTTTGTAGGCAAAATACGGCACGTTAATTCCTGTCGAGGGCAGTAGGTTTAATCATCGAACTGATTGTTGATCCGCATCGCTTCGGAGACCGTGGTCTTCCCTGCGACCACCAGCGCGACAGCATGGCGGCGCAGCGTCTGGCCAGCCATTTCCTCTTGCGCCGCCGCGAGAAACTGCCCCGGATCCTGACGGTTGGCGGCATCCACCACGGCTTTCGTCATTTCCAGCATTTCGTACACGCCGGTACGTCCGCGGTACCCGGTGCCATTGCAGTGCGAACATCCGCGCCCATGAAGATACTGATGGGAATCCACGGTATTTCCCAGTTCCGCAAACAGCCATGCGCGGTCGGTCGCCGTCAGCTCGTACGGCTTCGCGCAGCTTTCGCAAACGACCCGCACCAGTCGCTGTGCCAGCACCGCTTGCAAGGAAGTCGCCACCATATAGCTTGGCACCCCCATATCCATCAAGCGAATCGGCGTACTTACCGCATCATTGGTATGCAGCGTGGACAGCACCAGGTGACCGGTCAACGCGGCCCGCATGCCGATTTGCGCGGTTTCCTGATCACGCATCTCGCCCACCAGCACGACATCCGGGTCCTGGCGCAAGGCCGAGCGCAAGACTCGTGCGAAGCTCAATTCGATTTTCTCGTTGACTTGAACCTGGTTGATGCCCGGCAGCCGGTATTCGACCGGATCCTCAACCGTGATCAGCTTGCGTTCCAGCGTATTCAGTTCGGCCAGTGCGCCGTACAGGGTGGTGGTCTTGCCGCTGCCCGTCGGTCCGGTAACCAGTACCAGGCCGTTCGGTCGCCGCAGGATAGTCCGGAATTTTTTCAGCATGGATGGCGGCATGCCGATTGAATCGAGCTTGAGCGCCCCGCCGCTTTGGTTCAGAAGCCGCATTACCACCGATTCACCGAATTGGGTCGGCATGGTCGAAATACGTACATCGATCTGCTGCTGCCTGACCTTGATCGCGAAACGCCCATCCTGGGGCAGGCGTTTTTCCGATATATCGAGATCCGACATCAGCTTCAGGCGCAACGCCAGCGATGGCGCGATTTTGATGTCGGCCTCGGTTTGCATGTGCAGCACACCATCGATCCGGAAACGGATCTGCAGCCGTTCCGCCTGCGGCTCGATATGGATAT
The DNA here is from genome assembly GCA_036675035.1 of Oxalobacteraceae bacterium. Lineage (GTDB taxonomy): Bacteria > Pseudomonadota > Gammaproteobacteria > Burkholderiales > Burkholderiaceae_D > MESE01. The sequence goes on along the minus strand of JAKFFO010000053.1, from coordinate 39,591 downwards.
CGGAAGCACGTACCTGCGTTGCGTCGTCGAATACCGATTGCAGCAATTTGACGATCGGCGCTTCTTCCAGACCGGCCGTTGCCGCCAATGTGCCGAAATCAACATTGCTATCGCCCAGCTCTTCTTCCAGTTCGCGCGCAAAATCGGTGATTTCCTCGGTACGGCGATAAATCCGGTCAATCGCCTGAAGCAGCTCGCCTTCATTGACCACTGCAAGAGAAATGTTGACCTTTAGCAGACGGGCAAGCTCGTCGTAAGCGTGCAAATCTGTCGGATCCGCCATGCCGACCATCAAGACTTGCGCCCGTTGCTCCAGTACGATCGCCCGGTAGCGCCGCGCCTGGCTCTCGGGCAGCAATCGTACCAAGCCGGGATTGATGTTGAAAAACTTGAGGTTGATGTATGGGATATTTAGCTGTTTCGCAAGCGCCCCCGAAATCTGCTCTTCGGTGACAAAGCCGTTTTCCACAAATACGCGGCCAAGCTTGCGACCAGTGCGTTTTTGTTCGGACAATGCGAACTGAAGCTGTTCTTCAGAAAGCAGCTTTTGCTGCACTAAAATCTCACCCAGGCGGATCTTTTCCGGCCGTGGCATAAGCACTCCTCTATTTATCTGGCTTACTTAAAAAGCATATCCGCGTTGAACGCCAGCAGGATACTTACCCTCAGGAATTTTTATCATGTCTCAAAGAGCCCCTTACCGTCAAGACAGATTTTTTGTGGTATCTGGAATCGGCAATCCGTTCGGATTCGCTAATGGCGATTCCCGGAGCTTTTTTTATTTTTTCCGGTGCGATCATAGCGCGCGTTACCGAACCAGCCAGGACTGAACGTTATCTCGCAGGCAGAACCGGATTGATTGTTCTTGACGCGGTGAGCCAGAATCTCTCGCCAAACTACGATGCGACGTGTATTCGTTGGCAGGCACGCGGTAAGTGTCGAAACGCTTTCATACCCAGTGCCGCGACGTCGCGTCCGTCTCGCCGTTGGTGCGCTTATAAAATACTTTCGAGTTGAGTCGGCGCCAAGCGCCGGCACGACGATCAGGCTTAAGCCGCGCTCGCCTGCCGGACACAGCGTGCCGGTCCGATAACATAGCCGGCATCCACCGCGCGAAAAGCAGCTTTGGAGTCAGCCGCTTTTATGGTTGTACCGGAACAACAGAACATCACTTCGCCGCACGGTCAGCCTCTGCTCAAGCCGGCCGAAATCAATCATGCGGGAAATCAGTTCAGGACGGTTGGCGCTTTAGAAGTTCGGCAATGTTCTGCGCACGAGAATATACATCGCATCGACCGGCGGGTCGTTAGAAACCCGCAATACGGTCTCGTTTCCACAAGTCCGGTTGCCGCACTGTGCCGGCACTCGTTCCCATATACGCCGATCGCCGAAAAAGTCAGGGTTTGAGGATCCGGTGCAATCGATCGGGTTCAAGGATCGATAAGCCGGGTGTGCTGTCCAGCATTGCACATACCGCGGCACGCGCAATATCTTCGATCGAAAGCGGAGTATGTTTGGTACCGGCCATGAACCCGGTGATGGTGTCGATCAAGAGGCTCAATACCCGTGCCGGCAAGCCTTTTTGCCGCTGCCGAATCTCGTGATCTGAAGGACGCACCAGCAACAGTGAATCAAATCCGATCCGATGCAATTCAACCTCCATCAAATTGGCCAATTGCGCATATAGCGCCGAAGGTTGCGACAGGATATTGGTCGGCGTCACCAGCATGAAGCGCGACGCGCCCATCGATTTGGCATGAATCGCCAGTGGCAGAACCTGGTCGACCGTCAGTGCTGAAAATGCTTCGGTGCGATTGCGGCGCGATGGAAGCGCTGAATTGGCATTTCCTTCGCCAACGACTGCGATGACATCGTCAACAGTCGAAGTCCATTCCGACTGGCGCAATGCAATCAGCTTTGCTTCGGTTGACGGCATCACCTCCGACGCAAGGGCGTAAATCCGGTGATAGTGAGGTGTCCCGAGAACGCGCGCCAGAACCCGCTCGCCCAATCGTCCGGCAGCGCCGGCAATCACTACCGATTTTCTGCCGGCATGCGCCGGAACCTGGTATCGCGCGCCGGCTAGCGCATCGGCAACGGTAGGCATGGGGTTCACCGATTGATACGGGTCCAGTCAGGAATGCAGTTGTCAGTCGACCTGCGCCAGATTCAGATTCAGCTGGGTACGGACTGCATCTTCATTTTCCGGCTTCGGGTTATTTCGGGCGAATTCGATCCGGTCCAGATAATCGCGCGAAATATCGCCGGTTACATAGACGCCGTCAAAACACGACGCTTCAAAACTTTTCAGCAATGGATTGACGTCCGAAATCGAACGCTTCAATGCGTCGACATCCTGGTACACCAACGCGTCCGCGGTGATTTCGCGGCACACTTCCTCGTCGGTGCGGCCGTAGGCGATCAATTCGTTACGCGTCGGCATGTCGATACCGTAAACATTCGGAAATTTCACCGGCGGTGCGGCGGACGCGAAAATCACGCGTTTGGCGCCGGCGTCGCGCGCCATCTGCACGATCTCGCGGCTGGTCGTGCCACGCACGATGGAATCGTCCACCAGCAACACGGTCTTGCCTTTGAACTCGGAACCGATCGCATTCAATTTCTGGCGCACCGACTTGCGGCGAATCGCCTGTCCGGGCATCAGGAAGGTGCGACCGATATAGCGATTCTTGATGAAACCTTCGCGATACTCCAGATTCAGTTTCAACGCCAATTCCATTGCGGATGGCCGCGACGAATCGGGAATCGGCATCACCACGTCAATATCGCCCGCGGAAAATTCACGCTTGATCTTCTCGGCCAGGTACTCACCCATCTTCAGACGTGTCGCATACACGGATGCACCGTCGATGATTGAATCCGGGCGAGCAAGATACACGAACTCGAACGCACACGGATTGAGCGTCGGATTTTCTGCACACTGCTGGTTATACAGTTTGCCGTCGACATCGATGAAGATTGCTTCGCCGGGAATCACATCGCGCAGGAATCGGAATCCCAAGCCTTCAAGCGCCACGGATTCGCTGGCTACTACATATTCGGGTCCGTTTTCGGTATCGTTGAATCCTATGCATAGCGGCCGGATACCAAACGGATCGCGGAACGCCAGCATGCCGAATCCGGCAATCTGCGCAACCACCGCGTAGGAGCCACGCACGCGCTTATGTAATGACGATACCGCCTTGAACAATGCGGATGGGTCAAGCGAGTAACCGGTCGTCGCTTCCTGAATCTCATGGGCCAGGACATTCAACAGCACTTCCGAGTCGGAATCGGTGTTGATATGCCGTCGATCATTCTTGAACATCTCGATCTTGAGTTGTTCCCAATTGGTCAGATTGCCATTATGGGCAAGCGTGATGCCGAATGGCGCATTGACGTAGAACGGCTGTGCCTCCTCGGCGCTGGAAGATCCGGCAGTCGGATAGCGGCACTGGCCGATGCCGGAATTGCCTGGCAAAGAACGCATATTCCTGGTACGGAACACATCGCGCACCAGGCCATTTGCCTTGTGCATCGAAAATGCATTTCCGTGATTGGTTGCGATTCCCGCAGCATCCTGGCCGCGATGTTGCAGCAGCAACAATGCATCGTAAATCAATTGATTGACTGGACTATGAGCGACGACGCCTACAATGCCACACATGGTGGACTCCTCAACAAAAACAACTTAAAACTGTACATGCTGCGAAAAATCGCCTGGCAGGAAAGGCTTTATGGTGCGCGCCGCGGTTTCCGTCAATGGACTGAGCAGCGCATCTTTCCAGAAAGGCTGCTGTGGAATCGCGGTCATGCCGCACAATAATACGGCTGCCATCACGATCACCAAACCCCGTCCCAATCCGAATAAACCACCCAGGCCGCGATCGACTACCGTCAGGCCACCCGCCTTCACCAACGCTTCGACCGCCATCGACAACAACCCCATCAGCAGGCGCGTTCCAATGAACAGCGCGACAAAAGCGACAATCAATCGGGTCAGCGTTCCCGGAATCATGTCCGGCAGCAGTAGTGCCAATGATTCACCATATGCGTTGGCAATCACGAAGGAAATAATCCAGCTTGCCAGCGACAGTATTTCTTTCATCAAACCGCGCAAGGTGCTGATCACGATGGAGCAGATCAGCACGAACATCACGAGGACATCAAACACCGTCATGCCCGATTCGCCATGCTGTGCTGCATTCGCATCAAGCCGGCACCAGCGTGCCATTCAATCCGAGTTTGCCGATTTTCGCACGCATCCTGTCCGCCTCTTCCCGGTTCGCGAATGGGCCTACCCGAATACGAATACGGTCTCCGTTTGCAGTTGCGATCTTCTGCGTATACGTTTTGATGCCTGCACTCTTGAGCTTGTTTTGCAACTCTTTGACTTTATCCTTCGACGCAAGCGCCGCGACCTGAACCACGTACCTTTCAGGCTTTACTTCGTTCGATGCGACAGCACCCTCCGCGCTGGCCAGATTTCTGCCTTCAAGTATCGCTCTGGCCCGCTCCGAGTCGTCCGGCCTTCGGGGCGGAATGGCGCTCGCGGCCATCTTGTCATCGGCCTTCGGGACCGACTCGGGATCAGGCTGCGCGCCAGTTGCCGTGTCAGGGAGCCGGGAAAGCTTCGTTGCACTGTCCTTCGGCGCCGCTGATGTCGCCGTCGATTGAATTATTTCTTCGTCCTTCTCCGCTCTTGCTGATGCGGGGACTTTGGGAGCGACTGGTGCCAATTCCGCAGATGCCGTATTGCGAGGCTGCGGTGCTGGAATATCTTTGGCGGGAATTTGAATCGCTATATCGTCGGCCAATGGCTTGGGTTCGGAATCGAGAATCATTGGCAGCGCAATGATCGCGGCCAGAACCAAGGCCACTGCGCCTACCAGACGGCGGCGCGCCCGCTTTTTCTCCGGCAGCGCGGGATCGACCGGCTCGTTGCCCTGCTTGCGCTGCTTGCGCTTGCTGCGGCCACGCATCGCATTCGAATCATCTTCGGTGCGCGTAAAAAATTCGCTGTCGTCGGACGTGGAGTCCTGCTTGTTTTTACGGAAAATCGAGAACAAGCCCATGCGATAACTTATCCGTTTGTCAGTGGTTTGCTGGCTCGTGCCTTCATGACGCCGGCAACAGTCAGGAAGGAGCCGAAAACCACAATTCTATCATTCTCCTTGGCCCGGCTTTGCGCACTAGCGTATGCATTTTCCGGGGAATCGAACACTTGCGCCGTGCATTCGGCATCCGGTTCGTCTTGCGGCATGACGCCGGCGTCCAGCAATTTTTGCCTCAACTGGACTGCAGTCGCGGCGCGCGGCAATGGCAAATCGGTCACGCACCAGTGATCAATTTGGTCTTTCAATTGTGCGATCACGCCATCAATGTCCTTGTCGTGCATCGCACCGAATACTGCGTAAGTGTATCGATGGAATCCCATGTTTGCGAGATTCTGCGCCAACGTCGCTGCCGCGTGCGGATTGTGGGCGACGTCCAGAACCACGGTCGGGCGTCCGGGCAATACCTGGAACCTTCCGGGCAGATCGACCATCACCAGACCGTTCCGAACTTCCTGCGCACCGACCGGCAAACGCTGGCGCAGCACTTCCAGCGCGGCAAGTGCGGCTGAAGCGTTCAACAACTGATTGGCGCCGCGAAGACTGGGATAGCCGAGAGAATTGCGACGCTGTTCACGCCCGCCGTAATTCCATTGCTGCTTGTCACCCGCGTAATTGAAATCGCGCCCCATCAACCACAAGTCGGCACCGATCGCATCCGCATGCTCGATCAGCGATGCCGGCGGGATCGGATCGCTGCAAATGGCAGCCTTGCCGGAACGGAAGATGCCTGCCTTTTCAAAGCCGATTTTTTCGCGCGTGCTGCCCAGGTAATCGGTATGGTCGATATCGACACTGGTGACGATTGCAACATCTGCATCCATCACATTGACCGCATCAAGCCGACCGCCGAGGCCTACTTCAAGAATGACGGCATCGAGTCCACTTTCGGCAAACAGTTGCAGAATTGCCAGCGTGGTGAACTCGAAATAAGTCAACGACGCATCGCCGCGTTTTGCTTCGACAGCGGCAAACGCTCCGATCAGCGCCTGGTCCGGCACAGCCTCGCCGCCGATTCGCGCACGCTCATTAAAATGCAGCAGGTGTGGCGATGTATACAAGCCGGTCCGATATCCGGCCTGCATCAATATCGACTCCAGCATTGCGCAAGTCGACCCTTTGCCGTTGGTACCGCCGACAATAATTACCGGACACTCAAAATGGATACCAAGTTTTTCCTTGACCTGGGCAACGCGCTCCAGACCCATGTCAATTTCCTTGGGATGCCTCGATTCGAGAACAGAAAGCCAGTCGGCGAGCGTGGTCGGATAGTTCTGCATGACTTACAAGATATGAGGGCTGCTTCGAAATTAAAAAGCCCGAACCTGGGCAGACTCGGGCTTTTTAAGGATTGTCGGTAGAACTACGCCAGCACGTCGACCGCCTGATTTTGCAGAAGGGCCAGTAAACGCGCAATCTCTTCGCGCATCTTGCGCCGGTCGACGATCATGTCCACCGCACCTTTTTGCACCAGGAATTCGGCACGCTGAAACCCTTCCGGCAATTTTTCCCGCACGGTATTTTCGATCACGCGCGGGCCTGCGAAACCGATCAGCGCCTTTGGCTCGGCGATCACAACATCGCCCATGAAAGCGAACGACGCGGAAACACCGCCCATGGTCGGATCGGTTAATACTGAAATAAACGGCAACCTTTTCTCGGACAGCTTGGTCAGCATTGCAGTCGTTTTCGCCATTTGCATCAACGACAACAGCCCTTCCTGCATGCGTGCGCCGCCGGTTGCCGTAATGCAGATAAACGGAACTTTTTGCTCAAGCGCGATCTGCGCGCCGCGCACGAATCGCTCGCCAACCACCGAGCCCATCGATCCGCCCATGAACTCGAATTCGAAACAGGCTACGACCACCGGCAAGGTTTTAATTGCGCCGCCAAGGACGATCAAGGCATCGGTTTCACCGGTCGCCTCCATTGCGGCTTTCAGACGATCCGGGTATTTTTTGCTGTCCTTGAACTTGAGTGAATCGACTGGAAGAGCCTCATGTCCGATTTCATAGCGGCCTTCCGCATCAAGCAACGCGTCCAGGCGGTCGCGCGCCCTGATGCGCATATGGTGGTCGCATTTTGGGCACACATGAATGTTGGACTCCAGATCCGTGCGATACAGCACTGCTTCACAGGACGGACATTTGACCCAGAGGCCTTCAGGGACCGACTTGCGAGAGGCGGACTCGGACCGCTGGATACGCGGTGGAAGTAGTTTTTCTAACCAGCTCATGGGAGACCTCTATGAATTTACCGATTTTTTGCCTGCCGCATTGTACCGCCGGTATTGCAAGGCGCCAACTGTTCCGCCACATCAAAGCTACACTATTGCCGCGCCGTCCTCCATGGTATTGCACCAAGGGTTATTTTTCATCTAACCCCGTGCGTATGCTTTCGATAAAGGCTTGGACTGCGTCCAACGCATGCTCGCGGGGTGTATTTTCCAGTTCCTGGATAATACGGCTGCCAATGACAACTGCATCCGAAATAGCGGCAATCGCCTTTGCAGTCGCTGCATCACGAATTCCGAAGCCGACACCGACCGGTACCTTGACGTACTGTTTTATTCGGGGAATCATTTCCGCCACAGCACCGAGATCCAGATGGCCTGATCCGGTGACTCCTTTCAGTGACACATAGTACACATAGCCGCTGGCGATTTTGCCAACCTCCCGGATTCGGGCATCGGTCGAAGTGGGAGCCAGCAGAAAAATCGGATCGAGACCGTTTTCTTTCATTGCAGACGCGAATTGCTGGCATTCTTCCGGAGGATAATCGACGACCAGTACGCCATCCACGCCGGCTTCCCGCGCGGCATGGATAAAAACATCCGTTCCCATGCGCTCGATCGGATTGGCATATCCCATCAGCACGACCGGAGTGGTCTGGTCATCAATGCGAAACTCCCGCACGAACTCCAGCACGAGGCGCAGTCCTACGCCATGCGCCAGTGCACGATCGGACGCGCGCTGAATCACCGGGCCATCCGCAGATGGATCGGAGAACGGAACACCCAACTCGATCACGTCGGCTCCGCCAGCGACCAATGCATGCATCAGAGGTACGGTCATTTCTGGATCAGGGTCGCCGGCAGTAATAAAGGGAATAAGGCCCTTTTTGTTTTGAGCCGCCAAGGCGGCTAGCGTGGATTGAATACGAGACATTGTACTGATCACTATTTATTGGTATCGCTCAGATGCCCGTCCGGCGACCGATCGCGCCGATTCGACGGCACCACCGGCCGCCCGGGATTACCCGAACAACACGCTGTTATTGAGATGAATTTCTCATGCACGGGCGTTTTCCCGGCACGCTCCCTGGCTAAATTTTTCTTTGGTCGCGCTCGGCCACGGTGTGCATATCCTTGTCGCCTCTGCCGGACAGGTTGACCAGAATGATTTTATCCTTCGGCAGCGTCGCCGCAAATTTCGCGGCGTAAGCCAGACCGTGGCTCGACTCCAGCGCCGGGATGATGCCTTCGATCCGGCAGCAGGTATGAAATGCAGCGACCGCCTCATCATCGGTGATCGATACATAGTGCGCCCGCCCTGCATCTTTCAGCCATGCGTGTTCCGGCCCCACGCCGGGGTAATCCAGACCAGCGGAAACCGAGTGCGTTTCGATGACCTGTCCGTTTTCATCCTGAAGCAGATAGGTGCGATTACCGTGCAACACGCCGGGAAAACCGGCTAGAAGAGATGCCGAATGCTTGCCGCTTTCAATGCCCTCACCCGCGGCTTCAACGCCGATCAACCGGACATTTTTGTCATCGATATACGGATAAAAAATTCCCATCGCATTCGATCCGCCACCGATGCATGCGACTACGTAGTCGGGCTGCCGTCCGGTCATTTCCGGCATCTGGATCTTGCATTCTTCGCCGATCACCGACTGAAAATCCCGCACCATCATCGGATATGGATGCGGGCCCGCGACAGTGCCGATGATATAGAACGTATTTTCTACATTGGTGACCCAATCACGCATTGCCTCATTGAGTGCATCCTTCAGCGTTTTCGATCCTGATTCGACCGGAACCACTTTTGCACCGAGCAATTCCATGCGATAGACATTCTGCACCTGGCGCCTGACGTCCTCGCTGCCCATATAAACGACGCACTCCATGCCAAAACGTGCGCAAATGGTTGCGGTCGCGACGCCATGCTGCCCGGCGCCGGTCTCCGCGATTACGCGCGGCTTGCCCATCCTTTTTGCAAGCAACGCCTGGCCGATCACGTTGTTGATCTTGTGCGCGCCCGTATGATTCAAGTCTTCGCGCTTGAAATAGATCTGGGCGCCGCCCATCATTTCGGACCAGCGCTTGGCATGGTAAATCGGGCTGGGTCGGCCAACGAAATGTTTCAGTTCGCTGTGGAATTCGGCCAGAAATTCTGGATCGCTCTTGAAATGCGCATACGCTTCTTTCAATTCCGACAGCGCATGCGTGAGCGTTTCGGATACGAAACTGCCACCGTAAGGGCCGAAGTGACCTTGCGCGTCCGGAAGATTGTATTCAGCCGCTTGATATAGCGCCGCGGTATTCATCGCCTGACGCTCGGCATAAGAGCCGAGCCCGTCCAATTCTTTCATGATGTTCTTTCTGCTGTTTTCTATCGAGTCTTCGCATCCGCCAGTCGCACTGCGTCGACAAAAGCTTGCATCATGGCGGCGTCCTTGATTCCCTTCGCGCGCTCAATGCCACTGCTGACATCGACGGCAAAAGGGCGCACGCGAAGCACTGCGTCAGCCGCGTTTTGTGCGCTCAAGCCACCACTTAAAACGACTCGAGGTGCGAGCTCTTCGGGGATAATTGACCAATCGAAAACCTTTCCGCTACCGCCAAATTCATCAACCCATGTATCGAGCAGCAATCCCGAAAACAGGCTGCTGGAAGCACGATAATCCTGTTCGTATTTTAACAAATCGATACCCTGCATATCCGGCTTTACGCGAATCACCCGCAGAAATGGTCGATTGACCGCCTTTGCCGTCTCACAGCACTGCTCGATCGATTCTTCGCCATGAAATTGCAGTAATGACACAGGCGTCCGGGCCACCGTTTCGATGACTTGATCGGTAGACGCGTTGACGAACAGTCCCACGGTCGTTACGTATGGCGGCACATTGGATAACAGCCGGGGCGCAAGGTCCGGCGCGACATACCGAGGACTGCGTGGGTAGAAGACAAAGCCGAGCGCATCGGCGCCGGCGGCGATGGCGGCTTGCACGTCATCTTCGCGGGTCATGCCGCATAGCTTGATTCGGGTACGGCGGATCATGTCATCGATTTCTCATTGGAAACTTTTCAGGCAATCCACGCCAATATCGGCTGTGGCTCTTGCGGCAATCCCCACTTCGCGTCGTAGTCGATTTTCGCCAGATAAAGGCCATCGGGCATGAACGTCGGTGCGGCATGACGCCGGTCCTTATTGTGCAGCACTTCGACCATCCAATCAGGAGCGCGGTCGCCGCTACCCGCCAGAATCAGAGAACCTACGATATTGCGCACCATATGGTGTAGAAACGCATTGGCGCGCAAGGAAAATACAACGATATTACCGCGTCGCTCGATGTTGATGTGGTGCAGGGTTCGCACCGGCGAATTTGCCTGGCATTGCGACGAGCGAAATGCAGAAAAATCATGGGTTCCGACGAGATGCTGAGCCGCATGTTGCATTGGTTCGATCGCAAGCGGACGAAATACCCAGCCGGCCTTCCCATTTAAAAGCGGTGATCGAACGGGATGATTGTAAAGTATGTAGCGGTAGGTGCGCGCAGTCGCGCTGAAGCGCGCATGAAAATCGCCGAGCGGATCCGGTTCCACCGGACAGGCCCAGCGCACCGCAATCGAAGCAGGCAGGAAAGCGTTGACACCTCTTACCCAGGAAAACATCTCGCGATCGATTTCGGTATCAAAATGGACTACCTGTTCGATCGCGTGCACGCCCGTATCGGTACGTCCGGCGCAAACGGTGTCAATCGTGGTCCCGGTGAACTTGCTCAGCGCCTGCTCAAGTTTATCCTGAACAGTATTGCCGCTTAATTGTGTTTGCCATCCATGCCAGGATGCGCCGTCGTACTGAACACCGAGAACAATACGTTTCAATTCGAATCCCGCTTAACTAAACAAAAACAAAACGGGCGCAAGCATTACGCCGCGCCCGTCTTCTTGAAAACCGCATTCAAGCTATTTTCAACAGTAAGGACCTTGCTTTTTCGGTTTGTTCTGACGTGCCGCCTTTGACCACTTCATCCAGCAGTTCACGCGCTCCATCCTTGTCGCCGATCTCTTGATACGCAATAGCCAGATCAAGTTTCGTGGCCATCTCGTTAAGGTTCGATTCGACTACTGTGTCAGTTGCATGCTCACTGGCCGACGGAATCGATTCGCCAGATGACAAGTCGAGATTTATTCCGGACAAATCGAAGTCCTGCGCGGTAGGGGCATTTGCGGAAATTGAAGTTGCGCGCGCTTCATTGCTGTTAGCAGAAATATTCAAGTCCAGCGGCCCAAAATCCTCGTCGTCAGCACCTGAACTTTCTTCGGCTACTGCGGGCTTTGAATCGACGGCATGCTTCGCGGTGAAACCTTCAGGATTGAAATCGAAATCCAATCCGTTATCAGCCGTATCGGATATTTCCTTTGCTGTCGACGCAGGAGCATCCTTGGGCTGATCCGGCTCATTCAGCCCCAGACCGGGAAGATCGAAGTCAAAATCCAACGCTGCCGGCGCTTCGGTTTCAGCTACAGGCTGCACCGCAAGCGGTTTTTCCGCTTCGGGTATCGCCGGCGCCGTCGGAACAGGCTCAATTTCAGGCGCCGAAGTCGGCACATTCATTTCCAGATCCGGCAACGCATTCCCGGCCGCGGTCGCGCCAACCGTATTGTCGAAATAGGAAGGCCCCGACTCTACCGTATCCAGATTTTCAAGCGGCGGCGTCGAGGTCTGCGTCGTATTGAGCAACGCATCGAGATTCAGCTCGTCCAATGGTTGCGTCGGTGCGGTGAGCGCGGCGCCTTTGGCAATCACTGCCTCGGATGGTTTGCCGCCCGCATACAATGGATTTTGCGGATCGATCTCGATTCCCAACCCCGCGGCTTGCCCCCAATCTTCGCCCTCTCCTTTGGTCAGGCTATACAACTCGCTCGCCAGCATTTCGAACGCGCGCAGGTCTTTGCGATTGGCATAGATTTCCAGAAGCTTGACTCGGACTGCATTTCGGTCCGGCTGAGTACGCAGCGCCTCTTTCAGGATTTCTTCAGCCTGTGCGTCACGCCCATACGCGATATAGACATCCGCCTCGGCCACCGGATCAACCTCGTTGGTATCGAGCTGACTAGCTGACGGTGCGAAATTGGAATTGAATACGCTGTTATTGGTATCGACGCTTTGTCCGCCGGTCGAACCGAACAGCGAATTTGCCGTCAGGCTGCTTGAATCCGTGAGAATGCTGTTGTCGTTGAACTCTTTTTGCAGCTTCTTGCGACGTGCGCTATAGATGCCAATGCCGCCCAGCCCAGCCAATAGGGCTGCGAGAATCGCAAGCATCAATGGATTCTCAAGGAAATCGTCAATGAAACTGGTTTCCGATGGAGCAGGTGAAACCACCGCGCTCGGCTTTGCCGCTTTGGCAGCCGCTTGCTTTTCATCCGGCGCTACTGGCTTGGGTTCGCCAGCAGGTGCGGCCGCGACTGCAGTGTCAGTATTCGAAGTTGTCGAATCGGGCGCCGTTTCCGCAGGAGCCACGGAATCTGCTGCGGTAGGCGCGGTTGCAGCCGATGTTGCCGGCGCGGTCGCAGTTTCTGGTGCGGGTGCAGGGGATGCTGCGTTCGTCTTCGCCGTTGCATCCGGCGACTTGGTGGCGGTATCCGATGCTGCGGCGACTGGAGCGGGAGGCGTCACACCCGGTTTAACCGCGTTAGCCTGGCTTTGTCTTTCCGCCAACTCCTTGTTCTTGATCTCAAGAAGCTTCTGGAGATCGCCGACGTTCTTTTCCAGTTCCTTGACCCGCGCATTCGCTTCGGCAAGCGCCTTTTCCTTCGCGATTCGATCTTCAGCACTGCCAATATTGCTTGCACCGGCGTCGGCACCCAATGCAGCGGCGCCGGATCTCGACAACGTCAATTTGTCTTTCGATTCGCTGGCGGCCGTTGGCTGCTCTTCCACCTTGGCCGTAATTTTCCCGGTTGCACTTTGTTTTGCCTCATCGGACTTTTGGGCTTCGGCAGCAGCAATTCGCTCTGCCAATTTATTTCTATATGCGTTGAAGTCGGCAGCCTGTGCAACAACGATACTCTTGGCTTCGTCGCCTGAAACACTGCCCGCCGCTTGAGCGTCCGGAATGGAAAGTATCTGTCCGGCACGCAAACGATTAATATTGTTGCTTATAAAAGCGTCCGGATTTGCACGCTGAAGTGCAACCAGCATTTGATCCAGCGAAATTCCTTCCGGCTTGAATTGGCCGGCAATTCGTGCCAGCGTATCGCCGGACTTGACTTCATAGTCATCAAGCGGCACCGAAGCGGCCGCGTCTCGCCGAGGCTGTGCTGCGCTCGAACGAGCTGGCTGAGCCTGGGGTGCGGTTGCGGCAGAAGACCTTGCCGACGTTGTCGGCTGCGGCACGGACTCGGCTCGCGTAATTGGCTGCGACGCCGGTTGCTGGGTCGACGAAGCAGGCGCTTTTGCGGCCGCAACCTGCGCCGGTTGTGCTCGCCGCAGTTCGGGCGGATCGAGCAGGAAAGTATATTCGCGTACCAGCCGGCTGTTGCCGCCGGCCAGCTCCAGCAGCAAGTCGACAAATGGTTCATTCAGAGGCTGGGTCGACGTGATGCGGACGACCTGTCTTCCGCCGCGCGGCTCTACCGCAAATCGCAATGTAAACAAGGCCGGGTTGAATTCAATATTCGCCTGGCGGAACGCTTCAACAGAAGCAAGTTTGACCGACAAGGATTCGGCTTCTCCTTTGGATACCGAGGTCAGCTCAATTTCCGCATTCAATGGCTGTCCAAGTCCGGAGAGAACCGTAAGCTTGCCCAATCCGGCACCATACGCGTTTGAAAATACCACTGCCGTAGCGATAGCCGCGCTGAGTGTTTTCAAGCTGAACGCCATTGATTTCGGTCGCGTATTTACATGCATTTTCTGTGGCATAAATTGGTATTCCGTTAGCGTATGTTGTGATGGCACAAGCATCGCTTCGATTTATCATTGCTTGGGGAAGTTTCACATTATCATCATGGACTTACGCACGCAAGCGTAACCATCTTCGTAAGATGTGCAAAACCCGCCAATTCCCCTGTCAGGGAGATCACTTGGCGGGCTAGCGTTGCATATTGACAACGCATCGGTTTTCCAATGAAATCCGGAATCAACCTTCCAGTACGATTCTCAGCATCCGGCGCAACGGTTCTGCCGCACCCCACAATAATTGATCGCCGACTGTAAACGCAGACAGGTAGTCATTTCCCATCTGCATTTTCCGCAAGCGGCCAACCGGTATGGTCAGATTGCCTGTTACTGCAGCAGGCGTCAGTTCGTGCATCGACGCCTCGCGGTTGTTCGGAACGACTTTGACCCATTGGTTGTTACTGGCAATAATGTCAGCGATTTCGTCCAGCGGGACATCTCTCCTCAGCTTGATCGTCAACGCCTGCGAATGGCAACGCATCGCGCCGACGCGCACGCATAAGCCGTCGACCGGAATGGCTTTACCGGCATCTCTGCCGAATGCGTCGCCCCGCCCGAGAATCTTGTTGGTTTCAGCGCCCGCTTTCCACTCTTCGCGCGAGACACCGTTGCCGAGATCCTTGTCGATCCACGGAATCAGGTTTCCGCCCAGCGGCACGCCGAACTGCTTGACCTCATCCGTGCTCATCGCATGCTGTTTGGCCAGTACTTTACGGTCGATTTCAAGAATCGCCGAGGCCGGATCATCCAGCAGCGCCTTTACTTCGGCGTTGATCGAACCGAACTGCGTCAGCAATTCACGCATATGCTGCGCGCCACCACCGGAGGCCGCCTGATACGTCATCGAGGTCATCCACTCGATCAGATCATGCTGAAACAGCCCTCCCAGACCCATCAGCATGCACGACACGGTGCAATTGCCGCCGACATAATTCTTTACGCCCCGGCTCAGCGCCGACTTGATCACATTCAGGTTGACCGGATCGAGAATGATGATTGCGTCATCCTTCATGCGCAATGTGGATGCCGCATCGATCCAGTAGCCATTCCAGCCGGCAGCACGCAGCTTCGGAAATACTTCGGTCGTATAGTCACCACCCTGGCAGGTAATAATGATGTCGCACTTTTTCAGCACATCAATATCGTTGGCGTCTTTCAGCGTCGTTTCATTCTTCGCCATTGCCGGCGCTTTGCCGCCGGTATTGGAAGTGGAAAAAAACACGGGTTCGATATGCGCGAAATCGCCTTCCTGCTGCATACGCTGCATCAAGACCGAACCCACCATGCCACGCCAACCAACCAAGCCAACCAGTTTCATCATCTTTCCCTAAAACTCAGCGCGGATCCTGTCTGCGCATCGCATCAATATCAAGGCGGATGCTCCGTCCTGATCTCTTCAAACCAATGCCTTGACTACGGCATTACCCATTTCGTTCGTGCCAACCTTGGTGCAACCCTGTTCATGAATATCGGCAGTGCGCAAACCTTGCGCAAGTACTTTCTTGACTGCGGATTCGATGCGCTCCGCCTGATCGGGCTTGTTCAATGAAAAACGCAACATCATCGCGGCCGACAGTATCGTAGCCAACGGATTGGCGATGCCCTTGCCTGCAATATCCGGCGCCGAACCGTGCGACGGTTCGTACAGACCCTTGTTGTTGGCATCCAGCGAAGCCGACGGCAACATGCCGATCGACCCGGTCAGCATCGCGGCGGCGTCGGACAGGATATCTCCGAACATGTTGCCGGTCACGATAACGTCGAATTTCTTTGGTTCACGCACCAGTTGCATCGCAGCGTTGTCCACATACATATGGTCGAGCGCGACATCCGGATATTCTTTGTGGACATCGGTCACGACATCTTTCCAGAACTGGAACGTTTCCAACACATTGGCCTTGTCGACGCTGGTTAGCCGTTTGCCGCGCTTTTGTGCGGCCTGGAACGCAACATGTGCAATGCGCCGGATCTCCGGCTCCGCATAACGCATCGTATCGAAACCCTCGCGGGCGCCCTTGAACGGACCGTCCGGCGCGTCGCGCATACCGCGCGGCTGTCCAAAATAAATATCACCGGTCAACTCGCGAATGATCAGGATATCAAGGCCAGACACCACTTCCGGCTTCAAGGTCGACGCGCCGGCCAGTTCCGGATACAGAATCGCCGGGCGCAGATTCGCAAACAAATTCAGGTTCTTGCGCAAGCCGAGAATCGCCTGTTCCGGACGCAACGCTCGCTCCAGAGTATCGTATTTCCAGTCACCGACCGAACCGAACAGAATCGCATCGGCATGTTTGGCCAATTTGAGCGTCGCTTCAGGCAATGGATGCCCGTGCGCTTCGTAGCCTGCGCCGCCGACCGGAGCGGTTTCCATTTCGAATTTTTCGCCAAGGGCATTCAATACCTTGACCGCCTGTTCGATAATTTCCGGGCCGATGCCGTCACCCGGCAAAATCGCGATTTTCATATTGTCTTGAAATTGTTTTACAGGGTTGATCAGATCGTATTGACGAGCCATGGCCGCAACGCGATATGCCGCTCTTCGAAGGCGCGAATCTTGTCCGCCTGTTGCAGCGTCAATCCGATGTCATCGAGCCCGTTGAGCAGGCAATGCTTGCGGAAAGCGTCCACTTCAAACAGATAGGTCGTACTGCCGTTGGTAGTGCTGACCATCTGCTTTTCAAGGTCCACGACGAGACGAAAACCCGGAAACGCCCTGACTTCGTTGAACAGGTGATCGATCTGCGCTTCAGGCAGCACGATCGGAAGCAAGCCGTTCTTGAAGCAATTGTTAAAAAAGATGTCGGCAAAGCTCGGCGCGATGATCGTCCGAAAGCCGTACTGCTCCAGCGCCCACGGCGCATGTTCACGCGACGAGCCGCAACCGAAATTTTTGCGGGCAAGCAGAATCGACGCACCCCGATAGCGCGGCTGGTTCAGCACAAAGTCAGGATTCAGCGGCCTTCTCGAATTGTCCTTGCCCGGCTCGCCGTGATCGAGATACCGCCACTCGTCAAACAGGTTAGGGCCGAAACCGGTACGCTGAATCGATTTCAGAAACTGTTTCGGAATGATCGCATCGGTATCGACATTTGCTCGATCCAGCGGGGCTACAAGGCCATCGAGAATATTGAATTTATCCATGGTGTTTCAAGTTTAGTTGTGTCGCGGTGCTGAACTGATTTTCAATCCAGCGCCCTGTCGCTTGCGCGCATCAATTTATTGCGCACTTTTCTGTTGCACCTTTTCGCCGAGCTTTTCGACATCCTTGCCTAAGCCGTGCATGGTATTGCAACCGATCATACCAATCGCAGATGCCGACAACAAAAGCAATATGAGTGCTCTCTTCATATCGCCTGCTTCTCAGATAGAGCGAACATCGACAAAATGCCCTGCCACGCCCGCCGCTGCGGCCATCGCAGGACTGACCAGGTGGGTTCTTCCTCCGGCACCCTGTCGGCCCTCGAAATTACGATTTGAAGTTGATGCGCAACGCTCGCCCGGTTCAAGCCGGTCCGCGTTCATCGCCAGACACATCGAACAGCCCGGTTCGCGCCATTCAAAGCCTGCATCCTTGAAAATCCGGTCCAGTCCTTCTCGCTCCGCCTGTTCCTTTACCAAACCGGAACCTGGCACCACCATCGCGAGACGTACATTCGAGGCCCGGAATTTGCCGCGCACAACCGCCGCGGCGGCACGTAAATCTTCAATGCGTGAATTGGTGCATGACCCGATGAAGACCTTGTCGATACGGATATCCGAGATCGCCGTGTTCGGCTTCAATGCCATGTACGCCAACGCCTTTTCCATCGCGTCGCGCTTTACGGCATCTTTTTCCTTGTCCGGGTCCGGCACCCGTCCATCGACGGGCACCACCATTTCGGGCGAGGTTCCCCATGTTACCTGCGGCTTGATTTCGGCTGCGTTCAATGTGACGACAATATCAAACTTTGCACCCGCATCCGAATGCAGCGTGCGCCAGTATTCAACCGCGCGGTCCCAATGCGGTCCTACCGGCGACAGTGGACGGCCTTTGACATAATTGATCGTCGTGTCGTCCACCGCTATCATTCCGGCGCGTGCGCCGGCTTCGATTGCCATGTTACAAATCGTCATGCGGCCTTCCATCGACAAGCCGCGAATCGTCGATCCCGCAAATTCAATTGCATATCCCGTGCCGCCGGCGGTGCCGATCCTGCCGATCACTGCCAGCACGATATCCTTGGCGGTTACGCCGACGGGAAGCGCGCCGTCAACTTGCACCAGCATTGCCTTGGATTTTTTTGTCAGCAAAGTCTGGGTTGCCAGCACATGTTCCACCTCGGACGTGCCGATTCCATGCGCCAGACAACCGAATGCGCCATGCGTCGACGTGTGCGAATCACCGCATACTACCGTCATCCCAGGCAAGGTGGCGCCCTGCTCGGGCCCGATCACATGAACGATTCCCTGTCGCTTGTCACGCATATTGAAATAGGTAAGTCCGTATTCCTTTGCATTGGCATCCAGCGTCTCGACCTGCAGGCGTGACACAGGGTCCGCGATGCCATTGGCGCGATCGGTGGTCGGCACATTGTGGTCCGCCACCACCAAGTTGGCGGAAGTCCGCCATGGCGCACGGCCAGCGAGCTTCAGTCCTTCGAAGGCTTGCGGGCTCGTGACTTCATGTACCAGATGACGGTCAATGTAAAGAATGGTCGTACCGTCGTCCCCGGTGTGGACGACATGCGATTGCCAGAGTTTGTCGTAGAGCGTTTGGGCCATGTTTCTAAAGTTATTAAAGCTGCACGGGTCACAAAAAGTAGGCTTTGATTATGCCATATTGTGCAATGCAAAACCATCTGCAGCCAGCGTGACGCCCAATGAAAAACGCCTGCCGCAAAGGCGGCAGGCGTTTTTCAATCCGGTCAACCTGGGAATTTTCCGTCAGCGGCTGGCCTTGGCTTGCTTGTACAGCGGCATCACACGCTCGGCATAAGCAGTCAGATCACTCAAACGGTCTTCGCGCGGGGGATGAGTCGACAAGAACTTGAACGACGGCTCTCCGCCGCTGGCCTGCCCCATTTTTTGCCAGAGCGTGATCGCCGCGCGAGGATCATAGCCGGCACGCGCCGCGAGCTCGACACCGATACGATCGGCCTCTGTCTCATGCTGGCGTGAATTCGGCAAACCGAGCAAACCCATGTAGGCGAACTCCATTCCCTTTTGCCCTACATCGCCGATACCGAGAACCGCCGATGCAATCGATATGCCGACTCCTGCAAGTGCCTGCTCGGACGCGCGCTCACGTGAATGCTCGCGCAGCGCATGCGCCATTTCATGCCCCATTACGGCCGCCAGTTCGTCATCGGTCAAATTAAGTTTTTCTATCAATCCGGTGTATACGGCCATTTTTCCGCCAGGCATAGCCCAGGCATTGATTTCGGGCGATGTGAGAACATTGACTTCCCAATCCCATTTTCTCGCGTCCGGCCGGAAAGCGGCCGTCTGCGGAATAAGGCGCTTGGCAATTTCGCGAACCCGCCTGACCTGGCTCGGATTACTATTCAAAGTGCCTTTCTGGCGCTCTTTAGCCATCATTTCCGCGTACTGTTGATCCGCTGCCTGCTCAATCTGCTCGGCAGAGATCGCCATTCTTTGTTCGCGGTCCACTCCGACGGCACCGCCTTGGGTCGTCTGAACCGTTTCGCACGCAACCAGCATCAGCACCGAAGCCGTCACCAACAGTCGCTTCAGGATGTCGCGTTTGATAATCAATTGCATTTTCGCTCCTTACAAGATGTTTGCCAGTGGCAGGCCAGCGCCGCGGCCCCTGCCCCGCCGAGTGCAAATCCTGCGGCCGCCAGGTAGACCGCCTGCGCTCCGAATATATCCCATGTCGAGCTCAGGACCAATCCGCCAAAGGTGCCGCCCAACCCATATGAAATACTGAAAAACAAGGCTTGGCCACGCGACTGGAGATGCCCCGAGAACCAGCGCTGCAACATCGCTACCGATGCGGAGTGATGCACGCCGAATGTCGCTGCATGCAGTATCTGGGCAATTAGCAACAGGAATAGTGATTCGGCGCAAAATCCGATCAATAAGAATCGCACAACCGCGATCAGCAAGCTCCCGATCATCATGTTTTGGATGCCGAATCGCCGAAACAGCGGCGCCTGGTAAAAAAAGAAAACAATTTCGGCCACGACCCCCAGCGACCACATCAAGCCAATCACTGTTTTGCTGTATCCAAGCTGGGCCAGGTAAAGCGAATAAAAGACGTAAAGCGCCGAATGGGCCGCGATCATCAAAAAGGTGGATGCGAAGAATGCAATGACCTCTTTCTTTTTCAATAGCGACTTGACCGACGATGCACCGGACTGTAACGGACCACGCGCCGATTCCTGCATCCGGCAGCTTGCGACAAGCAATACCGTCAACATTGCAATCGCGATCCATGGCATCAACTCGATTCCATGCCAGTCCAGCAGGTAGCCCGCCACGGTTACTGTCAGGATAAAGCCGACCGACCCCCATAAGCGGATTCGCCCGTAATGCGTCAAGTCGCCGCGTAGTTCGGATAGCATCAACGCTTCAGACAGCGGTCCCTGCGCGCTGGTAAACATGTTTATCGCAACCATTACCATGAAAAACTGCGCAAACGTCTGCCCGAAAAACATGCCGGAAAATGCGGCCACGGCAGCCAGCGCAGTAATCCGCAACACCAGTACTCGCCGCTGCGTATGGTCGGCGACCCAGCCCCATACATTCGGCCCGAAGATGCGCATTACCTGTACCAGCGACATCAGCACACCGATTTGCGCAGCCGTCATTCCCTTATCGGAAAAATACAGGCTCGCGTAAGGCGAGAACACCCCGATAAACCCGTAATAGGCGAAAAAGAACAGCGCGAAGTTAAAGGAATGCTTGGGCCAGGATTGATTCGGCACAGGAATGCTTAATGGAAAGACGGGCTCGACTGCTGGAGAAATCTGCCAATCGGATCAACGGAACCCGGCGAAAGATGAATTGATTGAAGGCTGGGGATTCACCATTTTCCCATGTCGCTGGAAATCGACCGGAGGGTGCATTCACGGCTCTTGCAGCGGATCGTTGAATGAGGCAACCCGGACATCTCCGCATTGCGCTCTGTGCCGCAGAGCATGATCCATCAGCACCAGCGCCAGCATCGCCTCGGCAATCGGGGTCGCGCGAATGCCTACGCATGGATCATGCCGCCCGAATGTTTCGACCATGATTGGTTTGCTGCTTTTGTCGACCGATCGGCGCGGCGTCCGGATGCTGGACGTCGGCTTGATTGCAATCGAAACGGTAATGTCCTGCCCGGTCGAAATTCCGCCGAGCACGCCACCGGCATTGTTACTAAGAAAGCCTTCCGGCGTCAATTCATCGCCATGTTCGGTGCCTCTTTGTGCAATCGATCCGAAACCGGCACCGATTTCCACGCCTTTCACCGCATTGATTCCCATCATCGCGTATGCAATTTCGGCATCCAGCTTGTCGTAAATTGGCTCACCCAAACCGACCGGCACGTTCTGCGCAACCACATCGATGCGCGCTCCACAAGAGTCGCCCGCCTTGCGCAACGCATCCATGTATTCTTCCAGCTTCGGAACAATGGCTGCATTCGCGGCGAAAAACGGGTTCTGGCGCACCTGGTCCCATGTTTCGAATGGAATGCCGATGTCGCCCAACTGGCTCATGCAGCCTTTAAAAACGGTACCGTAATGTTCGTAAAGCCACTTCTTCGCTACTGCCGCCGCACCGACGACCGGCGCAGTCAATCGCGCTGAAGAACGCCCGCCGCCGCGCGGATCGCGGATTCCATATTTATGCCAATAGGTATAGTCCGCGTGGCCAGGTCGGAAGGTGTCGGTAATGTTGCTGTAATCGTGGCTGCGCTGATCCTCATTGCGGATCAACAGGGCGATCGGTGTACCCGTCGTCCTGCCTTCGAACACGCCCGACAGAATTTCAACCGTATCGGATTCCTTGCGTTGTGTTACATGGCGCGACGTACCCGGCTTGCGCCGATCCAGCTCCGGCTGAATATCTGCTTCGGAAAGGATCATGCCCGGAGGGCACCCGTCGATTACGCATCCGATGGCCGGGCCATGCGATTCGCCAAACGTGGTAACCGTAAAAAGCGTGCCTAAAGTATTGCCGGACATAAGAGGTTTGAAAAAACAGAAAGTCTGAATTCTACCAGCGTAGGCCGCGGGTCCGGCCAGGAAAAACACCATTTAAGCAAAGGACGACTGCTGTCACGCGATCTCGACCAGGAGCATGAAAGAAGCAATCAACAGCCGGCGACCCGATTCTGGCGGCATCCTGATGCCGGTCATTGTCGGAGTCAGCAATTTCATGAAAACGGGGAAAGAGGTAATAAAGCCTATTTACTCTTCACCTTCGGCCGGCCAGTCCCGGATATAGGCCTTGAGCATCTTGTTTTCAAAACTCTGTGCCTCGAATACTGCTTTTGCCACGTCGTAAAATGACATCACACCAATCAGAGTTTTTCCGTCGCAAATTGGTACATAGCGTGCGTGCCGTTCCAGCATCAGACGGCGCACTTCGTTGATATCGGTTTCAAGCGTAATCGTGATCGGATTGCGATCCATATGTTCGCGCACAGTCTGATTGCCGACGGCGCCGCCGTTCGCATGGATCGATTTCATTACCTCCCGGAACGTCAGCATTCCGACCAAATCACCTGATTCCATTACCACCAATGATCCGATGTCCTTGTCGGACATGGTGTTGACTGCTTGCAGCATCGGCGTATCGGGCGTCACCGTGTACAGGATGTTGCCTTTGACTTTGAGAATTTCGGAGACTTTCATTGTGTCGTCCTGGGCGGTTGTTGTTCTATCATTTGCAATGTATCTTAACCGCCGCGAAAAATCTAGCGCCGATCCGGGACGCATTGATTGAAGTTCAGTGCTACGATCCACGGCATTCATCAAAGGAGACAGACGACAACATGAGCGGTCCAAAATATCATGGGTTTGACACCCTGTCGTTGCACGCCGGCGCAGCGCCCGATCCAGCGACCGGTGCCCGCGCGACACCGATTTATCTCACAACTTCATTTGTATTCAAGGATTCCGACCAGGCCGCATCGCTGTTCAATATGGAGCGGGCCGGACATGTTTACTCGCGCATTTCGAATCCGACCAACGCGGTGCTGGAAGAACGGATTGCCGCGCTGGAAGGCGGCGTCGCCGGCATTGCAGTCGCAAGCGGTCAGGCAGCAATGCATCTGGGATTGGCGACAATAGCCGGCGCAGGGTCGCATGTGGTGGCGTCCCGTGCACTGTATGGAGGATCGCAAAATCTGCTGGCGTTTACGATGAAGCGCTTCGGCATCGAAACCACCTTCGTCGATCCGCGTGACATCGACGCATGGCGCAATGCAATCAGGCCCAACACAAAAGTATTGTTCGCAGAGACGCTCGGCAATCCAGGGCTGGATGTTCTGGATATTGCACGCGTCGCTGAAATTGCGCATGAACATTATCTGCCGTTGATGGTCGACTCGACTTTCACTACGCCATACCTGTTGCGACCATTCGATCATGGGGCGGATCTGATCTTTCATTCGGCGACCAAGTTTCTTTCCGGCCACGGCACCGCAATGGGCGGACTGCTGGTCGATGGCGGGACCTTCGACTGGCAACAGGCATATGAAAGAACCGGACACTTTGCCGAACTATGCGAGCCGTATGACGGCTTTCACGGCATGGTGTTTTCGGAGGAATCAACAGTTGCACCGTTCTCGCTGCGTGCCCGGCGCGAAGGTGTACGCGACTTCGGCGCGATAATGAGTCCGCATAATGCATTTGCGATTCTGCAAGGCATAGAAACGCTCACACTGCGCATGGACCGGCATGTCGCCAACACTCGCAAGGTGGTCGAATTCCTGGCATCCCATAAAGCGGTCGAATCGATATCCTACCCTGAGCTTGAGTCTCACCCGGATCATGAACTGGCCAAGACGCTGTTACCAAAAGGTTGCGGCGCTGTTTTTCCGTTCAGCATCAAGGGCGACCGGGCCGCCGGGCGGCGCTTTGTCGATTCGCTCAAAATATTTTCCCATCTTGCCAATGTCGGCGACGCAAAATCGCTGGTGATCCATCCTGCATCGACCACCCATTTCCGGGTTCCCACCGAGCAGCTGCTTGCATCCGGCATTACCGAAGGCACCATGCGGCTGTCGATCGGCCTGGAAGACGCGGACGACTTGATTGACGACTTGGCGCGCGGCCTGAAAGCGTCGCAGAAAGGGATATAGGCTTCATATGCTGCTGACCGTGCACGAACATGACGCCTATTGCTATACCGGAGGCCGGCAATTCGATTCGTCATTGCCGACTGCGGTATTCATTCATGGCGCACAAAACGATCATTCGGTGTGGACTTTGCAGACCAGGTATTTCGCGCACCATGGATTCAATGTGCTGGCAGTAAATTTGCCGGGCCATGGCCGCAGTAAAGGAGCGGCACTAACCAGCGTCGAAGCCATGGCGGACTGGCTGCTGGCCTTGCTGGACGCTGCCAATGTGCCGGAGGCGATATTGATCGGACACAGCATGGGTTCGCTAATCGCACTGGAGACTTCTTTCAGAGCACCTGCGCGCGTGGCAAGGCTTGGGCTGGTGGGTACCGCTTATCCGATGAAAGTATCCGAGGCATTGCTCGACGCGTCGCTGAACGACGAGCAAAAGGCCTTCGATATGGTGAATATCTGGTCGCATTCGTCGATTGCGCAAAAGCCGTCATGCCCGGGACCGGGTTTTTATACGATGGGCAGTTCACTTCGTCTGAAGCAAAGAATTGCCAAAATCAATCCGGATCATGTATTTCACACGGATTTTCAAGCCTGTAACGCATATTCAAATGGCGAACCGGCCGGCGCGTCGGTCAAGTGCCCGACGCTTTTCCTTCTCGGCGAACATGACTTGATGACTCCTCCGAAAGCAACCGGGACGCTGATCAACGCGATTCCGCACGGCAAAGTAATCCGGGTCAAGGGCAGCGGCCATGCACTGATGGCCGAGCAACCGGATGCGGTCCTTGACGCCTTGTTTTCTTTTGCGAAATCGCCTTGAATACAATATCGGCAGCAATGGAAATATTGTTGCAGCAATCAAAAAGGAAGACTAAGCTGAATAAACGAGAATAGACAGGAGGCGATCATGTCCGTCATTACCGAGAAAAGATATGGAACATTTGCCGAGTTTTATCCATTCTATTTGACCGAGCATTCCAATCGCACCTGTCGTCAACTGCATTTCGCGGGCTCGACGCTCGCGCTGCTCAGTTTCGCAGCACTGGTCTTGACCGGTGACTGGTGGTGGCTGCTGGTTGGACTTGGCTGTGGGTATGGATTTGCCTGGCTCGGGCATTTCGGCTTTGAGAAAAACCGCCCGGCATCATTCAGGCAACCGCTCTATTCGTTCATGGGTGACTGGGTGATGTATTGGCAAATGTTGAGCGGCCAGATTTCGTTTTGAGTTCGTTATCGAAATGCGCAGCGAGCGTCTGGCTCAAACCCTGTTCCATTGCATTTTCAACTTGCTTGGCCAGTGCCGCGTCACCTGACGCGTCAAACACGAAAAGGCGGTAAACATCGGCCAATTTCAGTTGCTCAGGATTGGCCAGCAGCACCCAGCGATCGAGTCCTTCGGTAATACGTTTGCCGAACTGAATCCGTTTGGGCGACTCAGTCTTGATGCGGTCGACCCAACCCGCCTCCACCATTTTCTCCAGCAAGCCCTCCGACTCATCGAAACCGAGGCGGGTTTTCATGCGTATCGCGATAGAGTTCACATCCGCTGATTTGTCGAACGATCTCGCGTTGTACAGGATCCTGAGCAGCTTCATCGCATCGACGAATGCGCTGCCGGGCCGCGGCACGTGCCACCAGCGTTCATGCTTCACGATCGGAAGCGCTGCGGTAATTACCGCGCCCATCAGCGTGATCAGCCACCCAAAATATATCCAGAGCAGAAAGATCGGCATCGCGGCCAATGCGCCGTAGAGGACGGTATAGGTCGGAAATTTCGCGATAAATACGACGAACAGGCGCTTGGTGGCTTCAAATGCAATTGCGGCCACAATTCCGCCGCATGCCGCATCACGCCAGTCGATCAGGCGATTCGGCACCACCATGTACAACATGGTGAACGCCAGGCCGGTCAGCAACACCGAAATCAGGGTATAAAAAATGGTGCCGACTACAGGCATCTGGTTTGTTACGCCACTCGTAGCCGTATACAGAAATGAAGTAAAAGTCATCGATACGCCGATCAAGAGCGGACCGAGCGTCACGGTGGCCCAGTAAACCAGGATACGCTGGGTCAACGGTCGCCTGGTCTTGACGCGCCAGATCTGATGAAAGGTTCGGTCGATCATCGCAATCATCGCCACTGCAGTGACGATCAGCATGGTCGCGCCGACAGCAGACAATCGCTTCGCTTGCCTGGCAAACTGATTGAGATAGTCGAGGATGGTGTTGGCCACTGCCTTGGGCATCAGGCTCTCGATGAAGTAGGCTTCCAGCGCCGCGCGAAAGGTATTGAACAAGGGGAAAGCGGTAAAGATTGCCAGTGCAATAGTCAGCACCGGTACCAGCGCCAATACCGTCGTGAAAGTAAGACTGCCCGCCACCTGCGGCAAGTGTTCCTCGTTAAGGCGCCGCACCGCAAACCGGATCAGGTCGCGCACCTGCGTCCAGGTCAGTCCACGAAAAATTTTCCGGTTAAATGAGAGCATTTGATCAGCCGAGATATACGAGCGGGTATGGATGCGCGATTGCGCATTTGTAAAGCGCCCTATAATACCAAGCATGAACCCGGCAAATCTCAATATTCTCGTTTTGTACTACTCCCGCCACGGCTCAACCCGGCAATTGGCAGAGCTGATTGCGCAGGGTATCGATGCGACTGCGGGTTGCGAGGCACGTTTGCGCACCGTGCCGGCAGTCTCGACCGTCGCCGAAGCCACTCAACCGGAAATTCCGTTGCAAGGCGCACCTTACGTTGAATTGAAAGATCTGGAAGAATGTGCGGGTCTGGCATTGGGCTCGCCGACCCGTTTCGGTAATATGGCGGCGGCGCTGAAATATTTTTTGGATGGCACCTCGACGCAGTGGCTGTCAGGAACACTTTCCGGTAAACCGGCATGCGTATTTACGTCAACCGGAAGTTTGCATGGCGGGCAGGAATCGACGCTGTTATCGATGATGCTGCCTTTGATGCATCACGGGATGCTGTTGCTTGGGCTACCCTACACGCAGCCAGAACTGATGACAACCGCCAGCGGCGGCAGTCCTTACGGCGCCAGTCACTGGTCCGGCGTGAATGGCTCGCATGCCATTTCCGAAGACACCCGATCCCTCGCAATCGCCCTTGGCCGCCGGCTGGCGCAAACCGCTCAAAAATTACAGAACGCATGATGCAGAACGCTACTCAAAAAACCTGCTATGTCAGCGCAGTTGCCAGCCTGCTTGCGCTGATTGCGCTATGCATCGCATGGGAGCTGATATTGGCGCCATTGCGCCCGGGCGGCTCATGGCTGGTATTGAAGGTAGTGCCGCTGCTGGTACCGCTGCGTGGAATTCTGAAGCGCGATATCTATACGCTGCAATGGTCGTCCATGCTGATTCTGCTTTATTTCGCCGAAGGCATCGTGCGTGCGACCACCGACGGAGGCACCTCGGCAATCCTGGGATGGATAGAAGTATTTCTGGTTTGCGTCTTCTTTTTTTGTACACTGATGTTTCTTCGTCCATACAAGCTGGCTTCCAAAAAGCTGGCCAAACAAGCCATCGAAAAAGCTGCCGAATGAATACCTTCCTCGACCAATGCCGAAAAGAGATCGGTGCAGCCTATGTGCTGACCGGCGAAAATGATATGGTTGGATACCTGACCGACTGGCGCCGGCGATTTACGGGCAAGGCACTTGCGGTCGTCAAACCCGGCACTACCGACGAAGTCGCCGCGATCGTGCGCTTGTGCAACCAGTTCAAGATTCCGGTGGTGCCGCAAGGCGGCAATACCGGATTGGTGCTCGGCAGTGTGCCCGACACGAGCGGATCCGCAATCGTATTGTCGTTGGCGCGCCTGAACCGGATCCGACACACGGATCTCGTCAACAATACGCTGACCGTCGAAGCCGGCTGCATCCTCGAACAGATCCAGAACGCGGCGGCCGACGCGAACCGGTTGTTTCCGCTGTCGCTTGCAGCGCAAGGCAGTTGCACGATAGGTGGCAACCTGGCGACCAATGCCGGAGGAACTGCCGTTCTGCGCTATGGCAATACGCGCGACCTGTGCCTCGGCCTTGAAGTGGTTACCGCCCAAGGCGAAATCTGGAGCGGATTGCGCGGCCTGCGCAAGGACAATACCGGCTACGACTTGCGCGACCTGTTTATCGGCGCGGAAGGCACGCTAGGGATCATCACTGCAGCCGTGCTTAAATTGTTCCCGCAGCCAAAGGCGCAGCTGACGGCATTGGCTGCGATGCGCACACCCGACGATGCGTTGCGCCTGCTGTCGCTGGCACAGGATCATTGCGGCCCGGCGTTGACCGGCTTCGAGCTGATGTCGAACTTTTGCCTGCAGCTGGTCAACAAGCATTTTCCGCAAATGCAGCTGCCGTTTGCGCACGAGTCCGCCCAGTACGTGCTGCTTGAATTATCTGACAGTGAATCGGAAGAACATGCGATGTCGATGCTGGAAGCGGTGATCGGCAGTGCATTGGAGCTGGACGTGATACAGGATGCCGTGGTCGCCGCCTCGCTTGCACAATCGAAGTCGCTATGGAACCTGCGTGAACACATACCACTGGCGCAGGCCGCCGAAGGTAAAAACGTAAAACACGACGTATCGGTGCCGATTTCACGCATCGGCGATTTTATTCGCGAGACCGACGTCCTGTTGCAGCAAAGTTTTCCGGAATGCCGCATGGTCACGTTCGGCCACCTTGGTGACGGCAACCTGCATTACAACGTATCGCCGCCGGAAAATGCGTCGGACGAAGCTTTCATTGCGGAGCAGGATGCGGTAAATCACGTGGTACACGACAGCGTGCACCGTTTCGGCGGTTCGATATCGGCTGAACACGGCTTGGGCGCGCTGAAACGCGATGAGATTCGTCAATACAAATCGGAAGTCGAAATTCGGTTAATGCAAGTCATCAAACAAGCGCTCGATCCGATGAACCTGATGAACCCCGGCAAGGTTCTCTGACAAGAAAACTTCACTTCATGCACAAAATCCTTCTGCTGGGCTTCCTGTTTTCGCTATGTGCTCCGGCACTCGCAGTTTACAAATGCGAATCGAACGGAAAAATCACCTATGGCGATGAACCGTGTCGCCTCGGAAAGCTTATCGAACTTGATACAAGCTCTGCCGGCATTGAACCATTGCCGCAGGACACAGCACGGGCAAAAAAGGAAGCTGCAAGGCAAAAGAAGGAACTGGCACGCATAGAGAACGAGAGGCAACAGCGGGAGGAACTGGAAGAGAAAGAGCAGCAAAAACTTGCACGTGCCAAGGCCGCGACGCGAAAAAAGTGTTCAGCGCTGGCGCTGCAAACAAAATGGGCACAGGAAGACGCTGTTGCTGCCAGTGGAAAATCGGCGGATAAAGTCAGGCGAAACGCCCGGCGCAAGGCGGAGAAATTTGAAATGGAATGTGGAAAATAACCGGGCTTTCGGCAATCATTGCGTCGCCTCCGAAATGAATCCGCACCCGGCCGGATGCCGTGGATAAAACAAAATGGATGGTTGGCCTGCCCGGAGGGACTCGAACCCCCTACCCCAAGCTTAGAAGGCTTGTGCTCTATCCAGATGAGCTACGGGCAGTTTGCACATATCGTACCGGAGCGAAGAAGCCGGTCCGGCTATTCATATCATTCATACCAAAAATGACAAAGCCTGTTAGTGAAAACAATCACTAGCAGGCTTATCAATGCTGGTCGGAGTACAAGGATTCGAACCTTGGACCCCCTGGTCCCAAACCAGGTGCGCTACCGGGCTGCGCCACACTCCGAAGAACAGAATGATACAGGAATTGGCGTATGCCGGTCAATTTTAATGTGCATTGTTTTGCATTCATTGCGGCCAGGCCTAGTTCGAGTTTCTCAGGCATGCGCACTATCGGGTAACGAAAGCGTCAGGACGGCACATCTTGTCATGCCAACGCATGTCCTTTCTTACGTTCGCACTCCAACGCCCGTTCGACAACAGGATTAAACAATTATCCGATCCGCAATACGTTGCGCCATCGTCCTGGCTGTCTCTGCGCATTTTGCTTCCACCATCACGCGAATCAGCGGTTCCGTACCGGACGCGCGGATCAATACCCGCCCTTCATCGCCCAGTTCCGCTTCGACCGATTCTTTTTCGATCAGCAAAGTTCTGCTTTTCTGCCAATCGAAACCAGGTGCAACTTTTACATTGATCAATGTCTGAGGAAAGAGCGTGATTTCTTCGGTACATTGTGCGAGTGTCTTGCCACTACGCTTGAGTGCCGACAGTACCTGCAGAGCCGAGACGATGCCATCGCCGGTCGTATGCTTGTCCAGAAAAAGCAGATGACCGGAACCCTCGCCACCAATCAGCCAGCCGCGTTCCTGCAGAACCTCAAGCACATACCGATCGCCGACCTTGGCACGTTCGAAACCCACTCCCATTTTTTTGAACGCGACTTCCAGTGCCATGTTGGTCATCAAGGTACCGACCGCGCCCTGAATCGGCTTGACCGCCATGCGGTCCTTGACCATCACGTACAGCAATTCGTCACCGTTATAAATGCGTCCGCTTGCATCGACCATCAGCAATCTGTCGGCATCACCATCCAGCGCAATTCCGAGATCGGCCCGGTTTTCCTGCACCGCCCGCGATAATGCCTCCGGCGCGGTCGCACCGACGCCATCGTTGATGTTCAGGCCATTCGGCTGATTGCCGATCGCCATTACTTCCGCTCCGAGTTCATGGAATACGTCAGGCGCAATATGGTATGCGGCGCCATGTGCGCAATCGACGACAATTTTCAGTCCGCGCAAGTCGAGCTCGTTCGGGAAGGTGCTTTTGCAGAATTCGATATAGCGCCCTCTGGCGTCGTCGAGTCTTTTCGCCTTTCCCAGTTTTTCCGATGACACGCATTCGATCGGATTGTCCATTGCCGCTTCGATTGCGACTTCGACCGTATCAGGCAACTTGTTACCTTGTGCGGAAAAGAACTTGATACCGTTATCCTGATACGGATTATGGGAGGCGGATATCACAACGCCTGCCGACAATCGCAACGCCCGCGTCAGGTAAGCAACCGCAGGTGTCGGCACCGGACCGGCGAGCATCACGTCTACGCCCGCTGCTGCAAAACCTGCTTCCAGCGCCGCTTCCAGCATGTAACCTGATATCCGCGTGTCTTTTCCGATCAGCACAGTCGGCTTGCCGCTTGCCGATTCGGCGCGAGCGAGCACCTTTCCTGCCGCATAACCGAGTTTCATCACAAAATCGGGAGTAATCGGCGCGGCGCCTACCCGTCCGCGCACGCCATCGGTTCCAAAGTATTTACGTGTCATTTTTCCACTCTTGCCTGTTTATTGTGTTTTGTGTGTCGCTGCATGCCAGACCTTCAGCGCATCGACTGTTTGTGCCACATCATGAACGCGCACGATCTGCGCACCTTGTGCCGCTGCCGCAAGCGCGGCAGCCAGACTGCCCGCCAGCCGGTCCTCAACAACCCGCCCGGTAATTGCGCCGATCATCGATTTTCGGGATAAGCCAGCCAGCACCGGGAACTGCAGTTCGGCCTGCAATTTTCCAAGGTTTTTTAACAACTCAAGGTTGTGAGCAACGGTTTTGCCAAAGCCGAATCCCGGATCGACACATATGCGGTTTGCCGAAACTCCTGCCTCCTTCATCGCGTCTACACGCTGCTGCAGGAAGGCAGTTACTTCACCCACCACATCCTGATATTCCGGTTCGACCTGCATGGTTCCGGGATCTCTTTGCATGTGCATGATACACAGCGCGCATTCACCCTCTTTGACCGCGCTCATCGCACCATCAGTACGAAATCCGTAGATATCGTTAACCATGTCAACGCCAGCCGCGATCGCTTCGCGCATCACATGCGGCTTGAATGTATCGATCGACAAAGGCTTGCCGCAATCGCGCAACGCGTAAAGTACCGGCATCACGCGCCGCAGTTCTTCATCGAGCGGCAACGGCGGTGCTCCGGGCCGGCTCGATTCACCGCCAATATCGATGATGTCGACTTCTTCAGCGATCATTTGCTCGGCGCGCGATACCGCTTGCTCCAACGAATGAAAGCGGCCGCCATCGGAAAAAGAATCGGGGGTGACGTTGAGTATCCCCATGACGAGCGGCCTGCGCCGTTTCGCGTCCAGGGGTAAGCGGTAACGCCCGCATTGCAAAGTCTGTTCCATTGTCCTGGCAAAGAAAAAGGGCGAGGATCGCTCCTCACCCTTGCATCACAACGTTTAACTCTTACTCCATGCTTACATCGATCAAGCGGGAGCGGTTGCGTTAGGCGTTACGCCGCCTGGTGAATTGTCCGACGGCCGTTTAGGCGGTATACCCGCTTTGGGCGGACGCGGCTCGCGGCCTTCCATGATGTCGTTGATCTGGTCGGCATCCAGTGTTTCCCAATCCAGCAGAGTCCGGGCCATCAAGTCCACCTTGGCCTTGTTTTCTTCAAGCAACCTGCGTGACAAAGCATACTGTGCATCGAGAATGCTTCGAATCTCTGTATCGACTTTCTGCTGAGTCGCCTCGGAAACGGTTTTTGCCGACATGCGTCCGAAATACGCATCCTGTTCGGTATCTTCGTAGACCATGGTTCCCAGGCTTTCGGACATCCCGTAACGCGTCACCATTGCACGCGCAAGCTTGGTCGCACGTTCAAAGTCGTTCGATGCGCCGGTGGACATCTGATGCATGAAAATTTCTTCCGCAATCCGTCCTGCGAACAGGATCGCGATTTCTTCCAGCATCTTGTCCTTGTACATATTGACCCGGTCATGCTCTGGCAACTGCCAGGTCAGGCCAAGTGCGAAACCTCGCGGCATGATGGTGACCTTGTGCACTGGGTCTGCTTTGGGCAGCAGTTTTGCAACCACCGCATGGCCCGATTCATGATAGGCGGTATTTCTGCGTTCCTCTTCGCGCATCACGGCGGATTTGCGCTCCGGGCCCATCACGATCTTGTCCTTGGCGTCTTCAAAGTCCTGCATTTCCACCAGGCGTTTGTTGCGACGGGCGGCGAACAATGCCGCCTCATTGACCAGATTGGCCAGATCCGCGCCTGAGAAACCGGGCGTACCGCGAGCCAGGATGTCGGCTTTAACGTCCGGTGCGATCGGCACTTTACGCATGTGCACGTAGAGAATCTGCTCGCGTCCGCGAATGTCCGGCAAACCGACAATCACCTGGCGATCGAAACGACCCGGACGCAACAATGCCTTGTCCAGAACATCGGCACGGTTGGTTGCCGCGATGACGATCACACCTGCATTGGCTTCGAAACCGTCCATTTCAACCAGCAACTGATTCAGCGTCTGTTCACGTTCGTCATTGCCGCCGCCCATGCCGGCACCGCGATGGCGACCGACTGCATCGATCTCGTCGATGAAGATAATGCACGGGGAGTGCTTCTTGGCGTTTTCAAACATGTCGCGTACGCGGGATGCGCCTACGCCGACAAACATTTCGACAAAGTCCGAACCGGAGATCGTGAAAAACGGCACCTTGGCTTCTCCTGCAATGGCGCGCGCCAGCAGGGTTTTACCGGTACCCGGAGGGCCGACCATCAACACGCCGCGTGGAATGCGACCGCCGAGTTTCTGGAATTTTGTAGGATCGCGCAGAAAATCAACCAGTTCCTGCACCTCTTCCTTTGCCTCATCGCAACCGGCAACATCGGCAAACGTTACTGCATTGGCATGTTCATCGAGCATGCGGGCTTTGGATTTCCCGAAGGAAAACGCCCCACCCTTGCCGCCGCCTTGCATTTGCCGCATGAAAAATATCCATACGCCAATCAACAGCAGCATCGGGAACCACGAAATGAAGACTTGCGAAAGGAACGAGGGCGGCTCCGGCTGCTTGACATCGAACTTGACGTCATTGTTGACCAGATCGCCAATCAAACCCCGATCCAGGTTGGTTACTGTCGCCTTGATTTTTTTGCCGTCCGTAGTGGTCGCAATGATTGCGCGATCCTCGATCACCGCTTCCTTGATCCGCTTGGCATTCACTTCATCGAGGAAATCCGAGTATGGAATCGGCGTCGCACCCCCTGCCAGGCCGCGGTCATCAAACTGTTTAAAAACAGTAAAAAGGACTAATCCGATGACTACCCAGATCGCCGCTTTGGAAAACATGTTATTCACTAGGACTCCTTGGACGCATTGCGCGCCTTTTTCACAATTGTAAATTTTACTCGCAATAATCGGGGCTTGCTAGACTCGATATCAGGCCAAACCCTCTACTATCAAGGGGGAAAAGGTAATTAGGCGAGGTTTTTTAGTGTTTTCCCAAGCAAAAAGATCTCGGATGATTTATCCCTGCTGGCTTTAGGCTTTTTCTGGCTCACTGTTTTGAATTCATTCTTGAACTTTTCTACGATTTGGCTGTATCCGGTGCCATTGAAACATTTGACGAGCAACGCGCCGGAAGGTTTCAAATGAGCGTGGGCAAATTCGACTGCCAGGTCGATAATCTCCTCGACGCGCGCAGCATCCGCAAATGCGATTCCGGACAGATTCGGGGCCATGTCCGACAAAACCAGATCCACCTTTCGGCCTTCCAGCACTGCTTCCAGCTTCTCCAATACCTCGTCGTCGCGAAAATCCCCTTGAATGAATTTCACATCGGCGATCGGCTCCATCGGTAACATGTCCAACGCTATGATCGTCCCATGAATTCCGCCGCCGACCTGCCCGGCTAATTTGTGCCGCACATACTGTGACCAGCTGCCGGGCGTGGCGCCCAGATCCACGATAATCTGCCCAGGCTTGATCAACTTTTCGTTTTCGTCGATTTCTTTTAACTTGTAAGCGGCACGCGCACGATATCCATCCTTCTGCGCCAGCTTTACATAAGGATCATTAATGTGATCGTGCAGCCAATTTTTGTTTAATTTGTTCTTTGCCATTGGCGTAGAATACCGGTTTTAAGGATTGATTATGCTGAAACTTACACCCGTGGAGCGTAGTGCTTTGCGTGCCGAAGCACATGCGCTCAGCCCGGTCGTCATGATCGGCGATGCGGGCCTGACGCCCGCGGTGCTCAAGGAAATCGACGGCGGCCTGAATGCACACGGATTGATCAAAGTGCGTGTTTTCGGCGATGACCGGGAAGCGCGTATCTCAATGTATGAGACGATCTGCGACCAACTCGACGCGGCACCGGTGCAGCATATCGGAAAGCTCCTGGTGCTGTTCAGGCCAAAAAAAGAACTTTCGAAAGAGCGCAGCGAAAAACGCGGCAAAGGCCTGCGGGAGGTGACCATCGTGAAACCAAGTCCCAGTGGCACGAAACGCCCTTCGGTCACCAAAGTGATGGTAAAAGGCAATGAGCGCGTCACCCAGGGAGGCTCGATCAAGCGCGTCAAGGCACGGCAAACCAGCCCGAAAAAAACGTCACTGGGCAGAGGGTGATTCGTTCCCTGTGCTTCCGGCAGGGTCCGATTACCTGGCTTTCAGAATCAAGGCTATTCCAAGCAAACTCTGAATCAATGTGAATCCTGCCGATATTCCGTGCAGCACGCCGAATTTCGTCCTCGTGTCCGCATCCATCACGCCTCCGGTATCCGCCGCTTCCCGCAACACCGCCATCGTCGGCTGCAGGCCGAAGTAACCAACCAGCGTACAAATCAGCATCGCGCCCACGATCGCGAGCAGCGCTTTATTCTGCCGGGAGCGTGCGCCGTCATGATGAAAAAGTAATACTGCCATCAATACAGAACCACAGATGACCGACAGCCACGCCTGAGTTCTGAAAAGCTGCCCGGCAATGGTGCCGGCAAGCGCCTTTTCTGGAAGTATCGAAAACAGGGTTGGCGCGACGATGTAGCTGATGGTCCAAAGGCTGCCTACCCATAGCGTTGCGATCAGTACTTGGGCGCGCAGCATTCGCGATCCTGGAGCGTCTGACAAAATGAGGTGGATTCAGATTGGCGCCGGGAGCGTATGGCGGCCAGGCGCAGCTCCCTCAAAGCAGTGCTTTGAGTCCCCATCCCTTCTCCCGCCGGCGGGAGAAGGGTGCAATTACCTTCCCTCTCCTTGCAGGCGAGGAATCGAGGGGCGAAGCTGGGAATTCGAGCTGCATGCAGCGCGCCAGCACAGCGATACTGGCTTGCAAGCCAGTATGCGCACTGCAAGTGAGGATGGAGCCAAGGGTGGTCCCCCTTGGCGGGGAGTGCAACAACGCAGGCACCGTTCCCGGCGTCAAGCTGGGTTCGTTTCATTTTGTCAGACGCTCTAAATGTAGCTGACTTCGAGAACCTCGTATTCACGCACGCCGGACGGCGCCTGGACTTCGACGACATCGCCTGCGTATTTCCCGATCAGTGCGCGAGCGATGGGCGAAGTGATCGATACCTTGGACTCCTTGAGATCGGCTTCATCGACACCGACGATTTGGTAGGTCACCTTGTCGCCAGACTCCAGATCTTCCAGGTGAACGGTTGAAGCAAACACCACGCGTCCTTCGGCATCCAGCAACGCAGGATCGATGATCTGGGCCGCACCCAGCTTTCCTTCGAGATCGGCAATGCGTCCTTCGATGAAACTTTGCCGCTCCTTGGCAGCATCGTACTCAGCATTCTCCGACAGATCGCCCTGCGCGCGCGCTTCCGCTATTGCGTTGATGACGGCGGGACGCTCCTTGGTTTTCAGGCGGATCAATTCTTCCTTGAGGAGTTCTGCACCGCGTTTGGTAATAGGAACTGAATTCATGATTTTGTTTGATGAAATGAAAACCACAGAGGTCGCAAACAATGCCGGAAATCCGGCACGCTCTGCGACCTCTGTGGCTTAAAGTTTGACTATGAACCTAGTGTAAAGTTTTATGCAGGCCTTGTAAATCGTAGACATGCAGCTCGTCCAGGTGCGCCATACCCTCGACCGCGGCTTCGGCACCCGCGATAGTCGTATAAGTCGTAACACGAGCGGCAAGCGCGGACGTGCGAATCGCGCGCGAATCCACGATCGCGCTTCGCTTTTCTTCCACCGTGTTGATAACAAGAGCGATTTCGTTATTCTTGATCATATCCACGATATGCGGACGACCTTCAACGACTTTATTGACGGTTGCAACCGGAATGCCGGCGGCGCTGATTGCCGCGGCGGTACCTTTGGTAGCCACGACCGAAAAACCGATCGCAACCAGGTCTCGCGCCACTTGCACTGCCCTTGGCTTATCGCTGGCCTTGACGCTCAGGAATACCTTGCCGGACTTCGGCAATTTCACTCCCGCACCCAATTGCGATTTGACGAATGCTTCGCCGAAGGTTTTCCCGACGCCCATGACTTCGCCGGTCGATTTCATCTCGGGTCCGAGAATCGTATCTACACCCGGGAATTTTATGAAAGGAAAGACCGCTTCCTTCACACTGAAATACGGCGGTACAACCTCATTTCCAATACCCTGGCTGTCAAGCGACTGCCCTACCATGCATCGTGCGGCAATCTTCGCCAACTGCAGGCCGGTAGCCTTGGATACGAAAGGTACCGTACGCGATGCGCGCGGATTGACTTCCAACACGAATACGACATCGCTGGTTTGCCCATCCACTTCCTTTTGCTGAATCGCGAACTGCACATTCATCAGTCCGACCACATTCAAACCTTTAGCCATCAATGCAGTCTGGCGCTTCAGTTCATCTATGGTTTCCTTGGACAATGAATACGGAGGCAGCGAACATGCCGAGTCGCCGGAATGCACGCCTGCCTGTTCGATATGCTCCATTACGCCGCCGATGAACGTCCGCTCGCCATCCGACAGGCAGTCGACGTCGACTTCAATTGCATCGTTCAGGAAGCGGTCCAGCAATACCGGTGAATCGTGTGAAACCTTCACCGCTTCACGCATGTATCGCTCCAGATCGCGTTGCTCGTGCACGATTTCCATCGCCCTTCCGCCAAGCACATACGATGGACGCACTACGAGCGGATAGCCGATTTCCTGTGCCAGTCGCAGCGCTTCGTCTTCGGTGCGCGCGGTACGATTTGGCGGCTGGCGCAAGCCCAGATCGTGCAGCAGTTTCTGGAAACGTTCGCGGTCTTCGGCGGCATCGATCATGTCGGGCGAGGTGCCCACGATCGGCACGCCGTTGGCTTCCAGATCGAGTGCAAGTTTCAGCGGCGTCTGACCGCCATACTGAACGATCACGCCATACGGCTTTTCCTTGTCGACGATTTCCAGCACGTCTTCCAGTGTCAACGGTTCGAAGTACAAGCGATCGGATGTATCGTAGTCGGTCGAAACGGTTTCGGGATTGCAGTTGACCATGATGGTTTCATAGCCGTCTTCGCGCATCGCCAGCGCGGCGTGAACGCAGCAATAGTCGAATTCAATTCCCTGTCCGATACGATTCGGACCGCCGCCCAGCACCATGATCTTTTTCCTGTCGGTCGGCTGTGCTTCGCACTCCTCTTCATAGGTTGAATACATGTACGCGGTATTCGTGGAAAATTCACCGGCGCAGGTATCGACACGTTTGTAGACAGGACGAATACCGAGGGAATGACGTTTTTCCCTGACTGCCTTGTCGCTGGTCTTGAGCAGCTTCGCCAATCTGCGATCGGCAAACCCTTTTTGTTTGAGCTTGAACAGCGTCGATTTATCGAGCGCATCCAGCGATTGAGTTTCAAGCCACAGCTCGATGTCGACAATTTCCTTGATCTGCGCCAGGAACCACGGATCGATATGCGTCAGCTCGTTGATCTCGGCGAGGTCCATGCCGGCTTCGAATGCGCGCTTGACCTGGAAGATTCGCTCCGGCGTTGGCTGCCTGAGTCCGCCGCGAAGCGCCTCGATCGTTTCGTCTGGAAGCCTGTCGTCACTGAGAAGCGCGCCGGTCGCCCATCCGGGCCGGCCCGTCTCGAGCGCGCGAAGTCCCTTCTGCAGCGCTTCCTTGAACGTGCGGCCGATCGCCATCGACTCGCCGACGGACTTCATCTGCGTCGTGAGCTGGGGGTTTGCGGCAGTGAACTTCTCGAACGCGAACCGTGGACACTTC
>JAKFFO010000151.1:0-8941 GCA_036675035.1 Oxalobacteraceae bacterium | reverse complement strand
GTTTCCCGTTTTAGCCGGTACTTTGTTGGGAACCCGAAGGGCAGCGGCTGTGCGGTCGCCTTCTTTTGCTTACTTTTCTTGGCGAGACAAGAAAAGTGAGTAGCCGCCGGGCTACCCCCGGCATGCGTCCACGAAGTGCAGCATTGTTAATCAAGGCGACCCGTTCAGCTCTCCGTCACCGCAGTCTCTACATCGCCCTGGCAATCAACTCCTTCATCAACTCATTCGCCCCCCCATAAATCTTCTGCACCCTCGCATCCGAATACATCTTCGCAATCGGATACTCCGCCATATACCCATACCCTCCGAACAACTGCAGGCACCGATCGACAACCTCGCACTGCTTTTGCGTGCACCACCATTTGGCCATCGACGCGGTCGCATTGTCGAGCTCGCCGCGCACGTGCTGCGCGATGCAGTCATCGATGAACACGCGCGCAATGTGCGCTTCGGTCTTGCATTCGGCCAGCGTGAAGCGCGTGTTCTGCAGATCGAACAAGGGCTTGCCGAACGCATGCCGCTCCTTCGTGTACTGCGTGGTCAATTCGACTGCCTTTTCGATGGCGGCGACTGCGAGCACCGCAACGATCAGGCGCTCCTGCGGCAGTTGCTGCATCAGCTGGATGAAACCCTGGCCTTCATGCTCGCCGAGGAGGTTTTCGACCGGCACCCGCACATCGTCAAAAAACAGTTCCGCCGTGTCCTGCCCGTGCTGGCCGATTTTTTCCAGCAGCCGGCCGCGCTTGAAGCCGGCCAGATCGGCGGTCTCGACGACGATCAGCGAAACGCCTTTTGCTCCCTGCGCCGGATCGGTTTTGGCGACCAGCAGGATCAGGTCGCACAGGCCGCCATTGGTAATGAAGGTTTTCGCGCCGTTGATCACGTAGTGATCGCCTTGCCGCTCCGCGCGCGTCTTGACCGCCTGCAGATCGGATCCGGTGCCCGGCTCGGTCATCGCAATTGCGCAGACCAGTTCGCCGCTCGCCATCCTCGGTAGGTAATGCTGCTTTTGCCGTTCGGTGCCGTAATTGGCAAAATAATGCGCGCAAATGCCGCTGTGCACCTGGTTGCCGAAACTGACATTGTTGGCGTAAGCCTGTTCTTCCAACAGGACCGTCTCATGCCGGAAGTCGCCGCCTGCACCGCCGTACTCGCCCGGTATGCTTGCGCACAGCAGGCCGATGTCGCCGGCCCGGTTCCATAACGCGCGGTCGACATGCTGCTGCGCGTCCCAGCGTTTCTCATTCGGCATTACATGCTCGGCAAAAAAGCGGCGTGCCGTATCGCGCAGCATTTCCAGTTCGTCGTTGCTCCAGGGGTGCATCGATTCATTCTCCCGATAAGGTTATTCCGTGAGACTCAGACCGTGCGCTGCTCGCGGTCTTTCTTGTTCTGCGCTTCGATCCGCTCGCGTGCTTCCTTCCACTGTTGTTCCGACCACTCGCGCAAGCCGTAGAAATTGCCGCCGGTTGCAAGATGGCCGCCGCCATCCATCATGATCGCTTCGCCGTTCAGCCAGTCGCAGCCGCTCGACATCAGGAAGGTCGCCAGGTTCTGCAACTCTTCCATCTTGCCCGCGCGTCCCATCGGATTGAGCGCAGCGGCGCGGGCGCCGGGCTGCTCTCCGGGATTCAGCCGCTTGCTCATGCCTTCGGTCGGAATTTCGCCGGGGCCGATCGCGTTCAGACGCACGCCGTACTGCGCCCATTCGGTGGCGAGCGACATCGTCATCGCATGGATCGCGGCCTTGCTCATTGAAGACGGCACGACATAAGGCCCGCCGTTGAGCACCCAGGTCACGATGATCGAAATGACACTGCGGTAACCGTCGGACGGTTGCCACTGTCCCTTGTTCGCCATGTCGACCCAGCGGCGGCCGACTGCATGCGTGACATAAAACGTGCCGTGCATCACGATGTTGGCGATCGCATCGAATCCGCGCGGCGACAGCGCTGCGGTGGGCGAGATGAAGTTGCCGGCGGCATTGTTGACCAGTCCGGTCAGCGGACCTTCCGCGAATATCTGTTCGACCATGTCGTCGACCGCGGACGCGTCACGGATATCGAGGCCGAAAGTCTTGACGCTGCCGCCGTGCTGCGCCATCAATTCGGCAGCAGTCGTATCGCATACCGGTTTGCGGCGGCCGCAGATGTAAATATCGGCGCCGAGCGACAGGTATTTCTCCGCCATCGCGCGGCCAAGGCCGGTGCCGCCGCCGGTGACCAGTATCCTTTTTCCCTGCATGAGTTTTGGCTGAAACATGGAAATCTCCTAGTGATTGTTCCCGGTTCTTACCCTTTCCCGCGTGCGGGAGAGGGCAGGGTGAGGGAGTGCTGCCATCAAATTCCAGCGACCATTTCGTATGATGCGCAACCTGGCCGAAAGATCATTTAAGCTCATACTTTGCATCGGCAAACGAATGCAGAGCCGGCAAATCATCAAACTCCGGTGCGCGTCCCTGCTGCTTCGCGATGAATGCTTCTTTCAGGTTGCTGCTTTGCCAGATGCCGGATTGCAGCCAGCCCATTTGCTGTAACGCATCGTGTGTCGAATGATCGCGCGCATAGTGGATCGCCTGCTTGCTGCCCCAGATCGCGACCGGCGGTTTGCCGGCAATTTCGCTCGCCATTTGCAGAGCCGCGCTAACCATCGCTTCCTGCGTTTCGAAAATCTCGTTGACCAGGCCGACCGCGAGCGCCCGCTGCGCCGGCAGGCGCCGTCCGGTGTAGGCCATCTCATGCACGATACCCTCCGGGATCAGTTTGGGCAGGCGCTGAAGCGTACCCAGGTCGGCGGTCATGCCGATATTGATTTCCTGGATACAGAAAAAGGCATCCGCACTCGCGAGCCGGATATCGCTGGCGCAAATCATGTCGACACCGCCGCCGATGCAACCGCCCTGGACCGCTGCGATTACCGGCATGCGCAATTGCTCGATCAGGGTGAACGCGTGCTGCATATCGGTCAATTGCGGCACGATATTGGCGCGCCCGCCGGCAGTACCGTCATCGAGCGCAATGCCGGAATCGGTTCCACCGAATACGTCGAGTGCCATGCCGGCGGTGAAGTGCTTGCCGGTCGATGAAATTACCAGCGCACGGGCCGGCGCATCGCGCTGCAGCGT
Source organism: Oxalobacteraceae bacterium (assembly GCA_036675035.1). Classification (GTDB taxonomy): domain Bacteria; phylum Pseudomonadota; class Gammaproteobacteria; order Burkholderiales; family Burkholderiaceae_D; genus MESE01. Next base: position 5,817 of record JAKFFO010000151.1, on the reverse strand, counting down.
TTGCAGGATGTCGGTCAGTTCGCGCCAGAATACCGGCTGCATCGTATTCATCGTCTGCGGACGATTGAGCACCAGATGCGCAACTTTGTCTTGTATGGTGAAGGTGAAACATTGGTGGGTCACGGTGTCTCCTGCGCGATGGTTGGTTAGAACTCATGTCATGAATAGGAGGGTGCGCGTTCGCATCAGAATCGGGGCTGGCAAGGGGCGCAACGCAGTCCAGCGTCGATTCCGATGCGAACCCTTCGGGAAGGTGGTCTGGACGGCGCATCACCGCGTTGCGCCGCTTGCACAGGGAACCACCCTGTGCATCGCGTCCCTTGCAGGGCGCGCATTGGCTTGCAGGCCCATGCTGTTACGCGGGCGAGCAGCATGCTGCTCGAATTTCCCGCTACACCGCCTTGTGCTGCATCCGTCCAGACCACCTTCGCGCGCCCTCCTATTCATGACATGAGTTCCAATGATATTAAGCGATTCAAGGCTTTTTTCTCTAGAGTCTGTAATCTAGCACGATCGTTCTTTTTTTATCCTATAATCAAAAACTTCAATCATCGACCCGGACAGCGGGTCGGTCATTCAATTCTTTCCCATACCGTGAGGTCGCCATGGCGTTGCCTGCCGCATTGCAAAATCTGAGTCTCCCCGTCATCGCCTCTCCAATGTTCATTGCCAGCGGCCCGGCGCTGGTCACTGCGCAATGCAAGGCCGGCATCGTCGGTTCCTTTCCGGCATTGAATGCGCGGCCGGCTGAAATGCTCGATACCTGGCTCACCGAGATCCAGGCCGACCTGGCCGCCTACCGCGAAGCCAATCCGGGAGCAAAGGTCGGACCGATCGCCGTGAACCAGATCGTGCATCAATCCAACGATCGCCTGGCACAGGACGTCGCGGTGTGCGTGCAACACAAGATTCCGATCATCATCTCATCGCTGCGCGCGCCGCCGCAGGAAATGCTGGATGCAATCCATAGCTATGGCGGCATCGTGCTGCACGATGTAATTTCGATTCGCCATGCAAAGAAAGCGCTGGAAGCGGGCGTCGACGGGCTGATCCTGGTCGCGGCCGGTGCAGGCGGCCATGCCGGTACCTTGTCGCCGTTCGCATTGGTCGGCGAAGTGCGTAAATTCTTCGACGGCCCGATCGCGCTGTCGGGCTCGATCGCCACCGGCGACTCGGTACTCGCCGCCCAGGCGATCGGCGCCGATTTCGCCTATATCGGCTCGCGCTGGCTGGCGACCAAGGAATCGAACATCGATGATGCCTATCGACAAGCGATCATAGAATCTTCCGCAGCCGATATCGTCTATACCAACCTGTTCAGCGGCGTGCACGGCAATTACCTGAAAAAATCGATCGTCGTCGCCGGCCTCGATCCCGAGAATCTGCCGCAGGCCGACAAGTCGGTGATGAATTTCGGCGGTGGAAGCGGCAGCAAAGCCAAGGCATGGCGCGATATCTGGGGCGCCGGGCAAGGCGTCGGCCTGATGGACGACGTGCCCACCGTTGCTGAAATGGCGCAGCGCCTGAAAGCCGAGTATGACGCTGCAAGAAAGCGTCTCGCACTGTAAATTCAACGCAAGATTGTTAAAGCACAAACCTCCCGTTCTTCATCGGAAAATAGAGTCCTGATCAGGGGAATCTCTGCAGATTCCCCGACTCCAAACAAGCAAGGGGCGTTGCTGGAAGAAGGCAATTGCCGACATGCCATTTTCGAATGCGAGGAGTAACAGGGATGAAGAACAATGGAACACCGTTTCAGGTAAGGACCGACAAGCCGGCCAGAAAAGACGCGATTCCGCGCCAGCCGCATGAGCACGATGAATCGAGCGATAGTCAGGAGAGCGGTCAGCGCGACGTGATCAGGCAGGCGTATGTCGACGTCACCAGCGGCCAGGTCGATACCGATTTGCGGGAACAGCGCGGCGTTGAAAAAACTGTCAAGCGAACCACTGATGAATCAGGCAAGGCGGGCCGCGGTGAAACGGAAGTTACACCCAAGACGCGAGCCGGTCGAACCTGATCTTCGTGATTGATCCAGTGATCGGCACGCAATATCAAAAACCGGCTTGCGCGCGTTAATCGCAGCTGCGCCGGCAATTACTTCGCGACGCGAAAATCAGTTTCGATTGATCCGGCTACTTGCGCGTTCGCGCCCTGCGGCCGGCAAATATGCCGCCCCATCCCAGCATGGCGGCCAGCGCCCAGAATACCGGCACCGTTCCCAATGCCGAACCGACCGCACCGAAAAACAGCGGCAATACGGTTTGACTCGCATTGATAAGCGTCGAGCGCACGCCGACCGCTTCGCCGGTGCGACCCTGCGGCGCGGTGATGTGGATCAGGCTCATGATCATCGGCAGCGCGGAACCCAGGCCCAGACCAAGCAGAAAAGCCAGCGCCAGCAGAACCGGAACCGAAGTAAACAGCGGAAACAGCAGGTAGACGAAGGTCGTGATGGCCAGCGCTCCGGTAAGAATCTGCCACTCGGTGAATCTGCGCACGATGCGGCCCATCGCAAGTCGGACCACGAAAGTGCCGACGCCGAACGAACCCATGATCAGACCGATGGTGGAAGCCGACAACCCGATGCGCGCGCCCTGAATCGGCGCCATGAACGTAAACAAATCCCATCCCATCGACAGCAGTCCGCTGGCGATGAATACCGCACGCAACGGCGCGTGCCGCAACAAGTCGACAACCCGTGCATTGCCGGCCGGCGCGACACGGGGAATCGGCGCAGGTCTGGCTCTCTGCGTCACGCCGAGCAGAATCAACGCTACCAACGGAAATGCCGCCAATGTCCAGAAGGTGGATACGTGGCCCGCAAAGTCGATCATGAAACCGGCGATCACCGGACCGAGTACGGTCGAAGTCGAAAACCCGACTGCCAGAAAGGAAAACGCGTTGGTGCGGTTCTGCGGTGTGCTCGCGTGACCGACCGCATTGTTGATCGCCACATGCGTAAGCATGAATCCCGAGCCGAGCAGCACGCTGGCGCCATACATGCCTTCGAGTGTCGGGAACAGCGCTGGCAGCATGGCGCCCACAACCAGCAAGGTCAGCGAAATCAGCGTGGGCCTGAACACTCCGACGCGGTCGGTCCATCGGCCGGCATGCACCGACAGGAACATCGGAATCACCGCCAGCAGGCTCATCAGGAATCCCACCTTGAAAGGGCTGGCTCCCAGGTCGATTGCAAACAGCGTTAATGCGACGCGGCTTCCCGTGAAGGAGATATGCGCCAGCACCATCATGGCAATCAATGCGAGGAGTTTCAAGGCAAGTCGGCGACACGCGCAACAGAGGAAGACTGAAAGAAGTATAGGGTAAAAAGCGAATTGCGGTCGGAAGCTGCGCCATTCCGCCGTCAGGATATTTTATGAAACGCGATGCAAAGCGCGATAATTTTAGAAAGGCAGGCTGGAATTCTGGCGGAAGGATCGGTTCAGGTGTTTGGGGTTCGCGCAGGAATAAATTAGTATCTTGCCGGCCGTGGCGGCAGGGTGCGGCAGGGGTTTCGTGATGCATGCGATCCGCCTGCGACACGGCCTTCGCTTGCAGGCGAAGATACGCGCTGCAAGGGACGGGCAACGCTGCAGCGCGCAGGCTACGGCCAGCAAAAATGCTATTGAGAATTTCATAAATGGTTGACGTGCATTACCCCCATCCTAGCCGGGAGATCTCGCTTGCAGGCGCAATCCGTTCCGCAAGCGGAGGAGTAACGCGTTGCAAGGCGTTACCGTTACGCAGGCGCGGCGCGTGCGCCACGAAGCCCCTGCTCTACCATGCGATCCGGATTCCTTGCTCCACCTTCCCTGCAAGGGGGAAGGGATTAAGTTCCCTCCCTCGGGCAGGGAGGGTTAGGGGCGAAGCAGGGAATTCGAGCAGCATGCTGCTCGCCTGCGTAGCGGTATCCGCATGCAAGCGGATACGCGTCCTGCAAGTGGGGCTCGAATGGCTCAATATGCTCGGCTGTCACTCATCAACGTAAAGCTCAATAAGTTATTATTGCGTGAGTCCCTTATGCACGATTTCGCCAGTCGCCCCATGCAGCTTTCTAAGAAACCGATTTTTTGAAAAGCGACACTATCGCCATGCCAATTCGTACGGAAAATTTGTACTTTATCTTTGCAGCTCTCGGTTTGGTCGCTACGTGGTACTTCAATATTGAGTACTTCGCGAGCGGCGGCAGCATACTTCCCTCCGGATTCTTCGGCAGTGCGTTCGCGAATCCGCTCACATCCTCGATTACCGTCGACGTCTATTGGTCCGCGGCGGTGTTCTCGTTTTGGATAATCGGAGAACGAAAGCGTACGGCCAGTCCTGCGCCATGGCTCTATATTGCTTTGTCCTTCGGCGTGGGCCTTGCCTTCGCGTTTCCGCTGTACCTGGCACGCCGGGAACAGCTCATGCGCGGGCAGACCAGCCATGCTGCGCCTGACAAGTCGCCTACGCCGACACAGCTTCGCGGCTCGGCTTAATTCAGGTAAATCCTCAGGAGATCAATGATGAGTGTTGCCGCTCAAGCTCTAATTGCAGGAGGCGCACTCAGTGCCGTTGCAGCGGTCGCTCACCTGGCATGCATTGCTCTCGGAGCTCCCGCATACAGATTCATGGGCGCCGGCGAGCGAATGGCTCGCGCCGCCGAAGCGGATAAACTCAGGCCGACATTGATTACGTTTGCTATCGCGGCACTGCTTTTTCTTTGGGCGGCCTACGCCTTTTCGGGGGGCGGAATCATCACGCGATTGCCTTTTACCAAAGCCGCTCTGGCCGGAATCTGCTTTGTCTACCTCACTCGTGCCTTTTGCTTCCCGCTGCTCAGACCTGCGTTCCCGGAAAACTCCAACACGTTCTGGCTGGTGTCTTCGAGCGTCTGTCTGGTTCTGGGATTGCTCTATACTTTCGGTACGGTTTCCTTGTGGGCAACGCTGTGACGCCGGGGTGTAGCATGACGCGCAATGCAATCTCGCAAAGCCGGGGACCAACCGTACCATCCACGCGGTGTGGGAACGCGCGCTTGATGCTGAGCGTTTGGCCGCGCCCTTGAGAAGTGTGCCGCTATAACCGACTGGAGACGAACGCATGAAGAAAATGTATGGAGGCAGCTGCCACTGCGGTGCAGTACAGTTCGAGTGTGATCTGGATTTGGCTGAAGGCACCAGGCGCTGTAACTGCTCGTTCTGTACCAAAACAAGATTTTGGAAAATCTTTGCGATGGCGGGCGCATTTCGCCTCAAGCAAGGTTCCGACTCGCTGACGGACTACCAGGCTTCACCATCCGATTGGCCCGAAGGAGATATCCATCATTTCTTCTGCAGTCGATGTGGTGTGCGCGCATTCAGCAAGGGGTATCTGGAAGTCGCACCCTTTAACGGCGAATTCCATGCTGTTAATCTAGCTTGCCTGGACAACGCTACCGACGAAGAGCTGGCCCTGGCACCGATTCAATACGAGGACGGCCGCAGCAATAATTGGGATTCCCCGCCCGCCGAGACGCGGCACTTGTGAAGCACGCCGCGGCCCGGCAAGCGGTTCCAGCGGTTTGCCCTCTTTTCGCTCGGCCTGCCGATGAACCGGAACGTTACTCATCAAAGGTATTCTCAAATGGCAAAAACAGATGCATCTACATTCAAGACAAGATTACTTCGCCCGGCGAAACCCGGAAAAGACGACTCATGGGCCTTTCTTGTTCTACCAAAAGCCACCAGTGACAAGTTGCCGAGGCGTGGTAGAGCATCAGCGGAGGGCACCATCAACGGCTACCCTTTTCAAGCCACGCTCGATCCGGATGGTCAGCTTAGCCACTGGCTCAAG
>JAKFFO010000096.1:0-8955 GCA_036675035.1 Oxalobacteraceae bacterium | reverse complement strand
GGAGCAAACCAGAGCCAGTGCTTGTGCCACGGAACCGACGCGGCATCGAATCGCGCCAGTCCGAACGCCGGGTTGATCACGAACCATAGAAAGTCTTCGAGAACCCAGAACAGCATGATGCAGGCGAGCACGCGGCACTGCGCGCGCCACGACCAATGGCCCCAGAACAACAGCGGAAAATGAAAGAACAGCGCAATGAACGGAAACACCCACGCGTGATATCCGGTCATTGCGCGGCCGCCCCAGAAGATGTCGAGCAGCCAGTGGCTTTCAATGCGCCAGGTCGGTAAATTGGCGGCCCATCCTGCGGCGCCTTCGATCTGCACTTCGATCTGCGCAAAGAAATACGCCAGCACGGCGACCCAGACCAGGACTGGAACCACGGACGCGGGGCGGCCGGTAGTTGGACGAGTGTGCATGTCAGCTGTTTCGCAACGCCGTGTCGATTACATTCCTTGCCGCAAGAGGGCGCCCGAGCGTATTTGCCTTCTTGCGCATGTCGGCAAGCTTGGCCGGAGAGTCCAGAAGAAATCGAATCCGGTATTCAAGCGTTTCTGCATCGTTCGCCTTGAGCGCGACACCCTGCTCAAGCAAAAAGTCGGCGTTCCGCTCCTCCTGGCCCGGGATCGGCGAATGGATGATCATCGGCAAACCGACCGCCAGGCATTCCGCGGTGGTCAATCCGCCAGGCTTGGTGATCGCTACATCGGCGCACGCCATCAGGCGCTCTATCCTGGTGGTATAGCCTTGCGGGATCAATCGGCCGGGAAAATGCCGGGAGAGATTTTGCAGTGCATCGAGCAGCTTTTCATTTTTTCCGGCCAGCACTACCAGCTGGAAATCGGCGTTCATCGCAAGCAGCTTTGACGCCAATTCATCCAGCTTGCCCATGCCTGCGCCGCCGCCCATCAGCAGCAGCGTCATGCGCTGCGGATCGATGTCGAATTCGCGTGCGCATTCGGCACGGTCAAGGATATGCGCGAACGCCGGCATGATCGGGATGCCGGCCACATGGATCGACTGTCGCGCAATACCCTGCGCATGGATGCGAAACGCCACTTCCTCGTTCGCTGAAAAATATCCGGCCATGCCGTCATGGACCCAGATACGGTGCAAATCGAAGTCGGTTACCTGTACCCAGACCGGGCAGCGCAAAGTATTGTTGCGCGCCAATGGAGCCAGAATTTCCGCCGGGAGAAAATGCGTGCAGATAATGATGTCCGGATCGATCCGCGCAATTTCTTTCAGCAATCTTGTCGTACTCAATCGTTGAATGCACTGGCGAGTTTTCCCCGCCGCGCCGTCTTGCCCGGCCGAATTCATTACCCGGTACACGAATCCCCAAAGCGCCGGAAATCGGGTCACCAGAGCGATATAGAAATTCGCGTAGATTTTTCGAAACGGCGCCGGCACAAAATTCATGACATCGATATGCACCGCCTTGATACCGGATGGATGCATGGCCGCATAGGCACGAATGGCTTCCGCGGCACGGACATGGCCCGCTCCTGCGGACACGCTTAGCAACAGGATTTTTTTCGGACGGACCGGCCTCGGTTCGAATATCTTTCCGGCCGGTGCATTGCGGCCGGCGAGAAAACCGGCGCGGAGCAAGTCAAGCGTATCGCTTATGAAGGCGAAGTGCATAAGTCTTCCGCAATTCCTGAAGTTGGCAGCAAATGCATCCGGTCCCACTGCAACATGATTTCCTGCCAGGTCACCAGCCGCAACGCTCCGGATGGTTCCTCCACCAATGCCGACAGGCTTTCCACCCAGTCGCCATCGTTGCAATACGTGATCCCGTCAATATCGCGAATTTCCGGCTTGTGAATGTGGCCGCAAATAACGCCGTCCAGCCCTTTCTTTTTAGCCTCGGCGGCGAGCGCATGTTCGAACGACGTTATATAGCTCACTGCGTTCTTCACTTTGAGCTTCAGGTATTGCGACAGCGACAAGTAGGGCAGGCCGGCACGGGCGCGCCAGCTGTTGAGTACCTGATTGAACTTCAGAATCACCGTGTACAGGCTGTCGCCGACGTAGGCGAGCCATTTTGCGCACGCGATCACGCCGTCGAACCGGTCGCCATGCAGCACCAGCATGCGCTTGCCCTGCGCGGTGACATGGACCAGTTCATCGCGTATGCGGATGCCGCCAAAGTCGAGGCCGATGAATTGCCGGACCGATTCGTCGTGATTGCCGGGAACGAAAATCACCCGGGTTCCCTTCTTGGCTTTTTTCAGTACTGTCTGCACCACGTTGTTGTGCGTCTGATCCCAGAACCAGCGCCGGCGAAGCTGCCAGCCGTCGATGATGTCGCCGACCAGATACAGTGTTTCCGAATCGGTCGCACGCAGGAATTCAAGCAGGCGCTTGGCCTGGCAGCCTGTGGTGCCCAGGTGGACGTCGGAAATCCAGATGGTCCTGAATCGGATTGGGTGCTGTTTTCCGTTGTCCTTTTTGGGATGCCGCAGCTCCGCCGCAAGGAATTGATCACGCGGTTTCACAATGTCCTCGCTTCCTTGAGATAGTGCCGGGCATAGCGGCTATCGAGCTTTGTCAGCGGCAACAGCATGAACAGGTCTGCGCAATGGAAGTACGGATCCCAGGCCGGTTCACCGCATACCCATGCGCCGCTTCTCAGATAGCCCTTGATAAGCGGCGGGATTCTTGGCTTGTGTGCCGGGCCGTGCCGGCAGATCGGGTATGGCAATCGCGGTTTTACGTGGTACTCGGCCGGGGCGAGATTCGCGTCGCTCAGGCCGTGATAAATCGCCGTGGCGTCATGGCCGCCATCCGCCAGGCTGATGCTGGCGCAGCCGATCAGATAGTCGCATTTCTCTCGTTCCATGAACGCCGCGAGACCGGCCCACAGCAGCATGATCACGCCACCGCTGCGGTAACCGGGATGGATGCAGGCTCGCCCCGCTTCCGCAATACGGCTGCGCAAATGGTCGAGCCGGCCCAGATCGAACTCCTGCTCCGAGTAATATCGGCCGCGCCGGAGAGCCGCGCTCGGACTCAGAACGCGATACGTGCCGACCACTTCCAGCGTGCCGGTATCGCGCACCAGCAAGTGATCGCAGTACTGGTCGAAGTCATCCTGGTCCAATCCGTTGTGATGCACCGGCCGCGATAATCCTGCAGCTTCGACAAATACCTTGTAACGCAGGCGCTGCGCCTCGCGCACTTCTTCGCAGGTGCTCGCAAAGCTTAATGTAAGTCGGGGCGTATCGAGCGGTGCCGTCGGTAATCGCATTTATCTTCCTTGTTGCCAGGACAGATGAAGCGTAACCGTCAATTGCTTCGCCACGATGACAGTACTGTTTCATTTCAATGACATTGCAACAGTACCGAACCAGCGGGGAAAATGCAGCGTGTCGGCCGGGCCGGGAGTTGCTGTATTGGCGGGCTAAGGACTCCCGCAGAAATAACTTGGTCATTTTTGCTGGCCGTAGCGGGCGCGCTGCTGCGTTGCCCGCCCCTTGCAGCGCGCATCTTCTCTTACAAGCGAAGACCGTTGCGCAGGCGAGTCGCATGCGATCCGAAATCCCTGCTCCATCTTGCAGTGCTCGCACTGCGGCGGCATCCTCACCCTCGATCCCTCCCCACTTGTGGAGAGGGAAGCTATTTGCACCCTTCTCCCGCAAGCGGGAGAAGGGATGGGGATGGGGGAAGGCACCTTGCATCGCATCCCGCTACGGTCGCACAAATACCCAACTTATTCCTGCGGGAATCCTTGCCCCGGCCACCGAACATCGCAGGCCGGTCATTTTTGCCGTTTGGGACGGCCGGCCTTGAGCGGCGGCAGCGCGTTCAGAACGTTCTTCAGCGCGGGCAGATCCATCTGCCGGATCAACGCCACGCCGACACGAAGCAGCTCGCTTTTCTTTACCTCGAATCCGGCCTTGATGCATGCTTTTTTCACCTCGCCCAATACCCGGTATTCATCTTCCGGCATCGTAAAGCTGTCGCGAACCAGTTTCTGTTTCTTGACCTTTTCCTTGCTCGGCTCATCCGCCTTGGCCTTTGCCGGGGCGGCCCGGCTTTCCTTGACAGCAGGCGCAGCGGATTTGACCGCCGCTTTGACGGCGGGTCGCCGTGCCGCCGGCTTATCCGTTTCCGATGCTTTGGCCGGAGCCGAACCGGCACGCTTTGCTGCCGGGCTTTTTACTGGATTTTTTCGGATCATGGCCTCTCCCTGATAAATGGTATAAATAGTATAAATAATATATACCATTTATTTGGATGGCACAAGGCTGAGGGAGGAGGCCTGTTTTTCACCGTGTCGTCTGCGGCGCGCGCAAAGCATGAATTCAGGCGTCAGATCTGCCTTACCGAAAAACCGATGCCTAGCTCGTGCCACGCGGCCCGCTCTTTTTCAATCCAGTAGGCCAGGGTCGGGTGTTCGGAAAACCAGCGCCGGCTGATTTCCAGTTCGACCTTGTTCTTGAGCGACAGGCGCAACCCATTCATCGGGCCGTCGATTCTGGAATGCATGAAGATGACGGCAAGCCGCAGCGCAAGCACCGCTTTCGACAAATCCCGATCGGCCAGGAAATCGCCGAGCTTGCGCAGGTTCCCCTTCTGCCCAAGAATCAATGTGCTCATCGCATGCTGTTCGCGCGCGGTAAATCCCGACAGGTCCGCATTGTCGATCAGATAGGCGCCGTGCTTGTGGTGGCCGCTGTGGGAAACCGCGAGGCCGACCTCGTGCAGGAGACTGCTCCAGTACACTACCTTGTCGAGCGAATTTCCTTCCGGCTTCAGGTTTGCGTAAAGGACGGTTGCGATATCCGCAACGCGTTTTGCACGCGGCTGATCGGCGTGGAACCGGCGCACGAAATCCTGGACGGACGCGTCACGGCGGTCGCGCCGCGTTGCCCGCATTTGCAGGTCATGGAGGACGCCCATGCGCAATCCGGCTTCGATTGCGCTAATCTGCCGGATATTCAGTTCCTGCATCATGCCGATCAGGATCGCCAGCCCGCCGACCAGCGCGGCCGCGCGATCCGGCTTGATTCCCGCCAGCACGATCCGCTCAATATGCCCGGCTTCGATCAGCCGGCCCTTGAGGGCATTCAGGCTTTTCACGGATATCTCGCCATCGCCCAGCGAATTTTTCCTGATGGCGTCGCCGATTGCCCGAATCGTGCCCGACGACCCGTATGCCGCATGCCAGTAATCAGGTGGATACGAAAGGGCGGCGTCTTCGAACCGGCTGCGCGCCGAAAGTATGGCGGCATCGAACGAAGCGCTATCGATGCGGCCATCGATAAAGAATCCTGCGCTCTGGGTGACCGTGCCGACAGTGAATGACTCCACGTACTCGATGTCGAACCCTTTGCCAAGTATCAGTTCGGTCGAGCCTCCCCCGATATCGATGACCAGTCGCTGTTCTTCGGCCGACGCAAGCGAACTGGCAACACCCATGTAAATCAGCCGCCCTTCTTCTTCGCCGGAAATGATTTCTATCGGGTAGCCGATTGCCTGCTCAAGCCTTGGTAGCAATTGCGCGGAATTTTTTGAGATTCGCAGCGTGTTGGTTGCGACCACCCTGACCGCATCAAGTGAATAGTTGCCAAGAATCCTTGCAAATCCCTCAAGCGATTCGACGGAAATCCGCATTGCCTTTTCGGTAAGGCACCCATTCTCATCAAGGCCCGCACCGAGACGAATCGGATCGCGAGCGCTTTTGACGATGCGCATCGCGTTGCCGTCATGCTGACCGACGTGCAGGCGAAAACTGTTCGATCCCAGATCAACCGCGGCAAACATGGATTCCTTTCGTCCGAAAATATTCAGCGTTCATGAATTCAGACATAGTATCGTCCAGCCATGCACCGACCGTTGACGGCTGATATGGCTTCGATCGCTTTTACCTGTCTGAATTTCGCTTCCGATGCAGGCGAATTGTACGTTGACTGGCGGCTTCGCGGCTCCTGTCAGCTGCGAACGTCAACGAGGATCGCATTGGGCTGCCTATATCGGTAGCGTTCCTTTCCGACGGTAATGCGACGGAAAAATCGCCGGCGCTTGCGCATCGGATCAAGTTTGCCCGCCGCATTGCCGTGTCCATATTTCAGTCCATTGTCCGCTGCGCACGTTTCATGATTTAATAGCGTTCCGTTCCAGAACCTTTATTAGGAAGAGACAATGACATTCAAGTTCCGCCCGCTCGCAGCAGCCGTTGCTGCGGCATCCGCTTTCGCTGCACCGGTCAGTTTTGCAGAAAACGTCAGGATCGCAATGATCGAGACGTTTTCCGGCGCATTTGCACCAATCGGCCACAACCAGATGAATACGTTCAAGATGGTCACCGAAATGGCCAACGAACAAAAATGGGCCGGTCAAGGCAACACCATTGAAGTCGTCGGTTTCGACGGCAAGGGCAGCCCGCAGGAATCGCTGACCCAGTTGAAGGCGGCGATTGACCAGGGTTTCCGCTATATCGCCCAGGGCAATGGCTCGGGCGTGGCCGCTGCGCTGATCGATGCGCTGAACAAGCACAACGAGCGCAATCCGGGCAAGGAAGTCGTTTTCCTGAATTACTCCGCAATCGATCCTGATCTGACCAACAGCAAATGCAGCTTCTGGCATTTCCGCTTTGACGCGAACGTCGACATGAAGATGGAAGCCCTGACGACCGTGCTGGCCAAGGACCCGAGCATCAAGAAGGTCTACATCATCGGACAGAACTATGCACACGGCCATCAGGTTTCGCGCGCCGCGAAAGACTACCTGAAGCGCAAGCGTCCGGACATCGAAATCGTCGGCGATGACCTGCACCCGATCGCGACCACCAAGGACTTCTCGCCATACGTCGCGAAAATGAAGGCATCCGGTGCCGACACCGTCATTACCGGTAACTGGGGCGCCGACCTCGCATTGCTGGTAAAAGCCGCCAAGGATGCGAGTCTGCCTGCGAAGTTCTATACCTATTACGGTGCAACCACAGGCGTTCCGACCGCGATGGGTGCCGCAGCCGCCGGCATGGTCAAGCAGGTTGGTTACTGGATTCCGGACGATGAGACCGGCGCCGGACACAAGTATCTCGATCTGTTCAAGAAAAAGTACAACGACGATTTCTATGTTCAGGACATCAACACCATCATTCTGATGCTGTCGAAGGCGATCAAGGAAACCAAATCGGCCGATCCGATCAAAGTCGCTTATGCGCTGGAAGGCATGAAAGTCAAGGCGCTGAACGGTGATGTAGAAATGCGCAAGACAGACCATCAGTTGCAGCAGCCGCTGTATGTGTCGACCTGGTCCAAGGTTGACGGCAAAACCGTCAAGTACGACCAGGAAAACACCGGCTATGGCTGGAAGAAGGACTACCGGGTCGACACCTATGTCGCCACGCAGCCGACTTCGTGCCAGATGAAGCGCCCAGCCAACAAGTAACGGGTTCACCGTGCCGTAATTTGTAGTAATTGCGGCACGGTGTCCTGTCGCTTTCGCAGTAAAAAAGCCCTGTCGATGACAGGGCTTTTTTATGCGTGATCCACCGGTAAAGTCAATCTGCGTTCCGCGCGCACGGTGGCAGAGGCGTTAGCGATTACACCCGAGTCCTTGGAGCGCGCTGCGCCGGATCATAGAAAAACGTCTCCTCCGCAATTCGTTCGCCTTCCCAGCGCTGGTACGCGAGTTCCTCCATCCGGGTGAGGGTTCCATCGATCCATTCGAACTCGAATATCCAGCGAATCACCACTTTGTCACCGGTCACGAATACCGGGCGGACGCACTGTGACGTCACTGACCTTGCCCGCGACATGACCTTGCGCTCGCTCTCGACGTGCGCGTCGCGCCCGACGCGCGGTGGCGACTGATTTTCCTGCATCGACGAATGCTCGGCATAGAACTCTTCGACCGCTTTCGCATGCGCGTTCTGTTCGACTCGGGCAATGAATCTTTCAAGCGTTTCGGGTGTCGGCACTTATGCTCCCGTTGGTTAATGAATCGGACTCGTCAATTCGCAACCGATTCGGTTCGTCTGTTCGGGTGCTATACGTCCATCAGCATTTCGAAGCCGCCGTAGATCATTCGCTTTGCATCGAATGGCATCGATGCGACATCCATCATGCCGGCCATGCGCGGGTCCTTCATCACCTTGTCATTGACCTGGTCGCGATGCGCACGCGATTCGTATACGATCCATGAGAACACCACGGCTTCGCCGTCTTCAAGATTCACGCTTTGCGGAAACGAAGTCAGCTTGCCTGGCTTGACATCGTCGGCAATGCATTCGCGGTATTCCAGCGCGCCGTGCTCGCGCCAGATCGCTCCGCATTTTTTTGCGATTTCGCGGTAAGCATCAAGGTTTTTCAATGGAAGCGGCAGTACAAATCCGTCAACATAAGGCATTGCGTTCTCCCGAAGAAGCCGGCTGGAACACCGGCGGACATTAACGAAATATCATCTTACAGCGGAATCGGCGATGCGCGGGTGAGCCTCGCGGGCAGGCGAGCCGCAAGTTTGTCGCGTCTCAGCGTCGGCTCAAGTAATCGCTTTTTCCAAACTGCATCGCCGCCATTTCTGGCTCAATGGCGCATCATGGAACGCTAAATCGCCCGATCAGCGGTACAGTGCTGCGGCATTATTTGTCCGGCGCCGCATTCAGTGCGTACCCTGGTTTTACTCCGAACTGTGGTTCAATGCGCTGCGCGTGAATAATTGAACACGAAATGTTGATGTTATGGCCGTAGCTTTCTTCTCATCCGTTCAAAAAAATTGTAAGCTGTTCTTTCCACAAGGAATCTAATCGGATTTCATTTCTGGAAATCATTTACCGGCTTGCAGCGTCCAGCTACGGGTTCAGTCATCCACGGGGAAGAAATGTTTTTGAAATATGTGTTTTCTGTCTTGCTTTCATCGTCAATTGCAAGTGCCGCACTGGCCGGCGAAGTAAAAATCGGCTCCGTCATCGGCATCACCGGCCCGAACGCCTCGACCGCC
>JAKFFO010000044.1:0-9148 GCA_036675035.1 Oxalobacteraceae bacterium | reverse complement strand
CTGGCGGTCATTGTAGATAAAGTATCCGTAGCGTCTGCCACTGAGCGCGAGCTGAAGGGTCTGTCCGATCTCGCGGGTCGATATCCCGAGCTGTGCCGCGCGTTGACGATCTATCGAAATTCCGATCTCCGGCCTGTTAACCTTGAAGTCTGGATCCGGGAAGCTCAGCTTTTTGCTTTGATATACCTGGCCCATGATCTTTGGCATGACGCCAACGAGGCTATTGAGATCCGGTGACTGAATAATATACTGAAGCGGTTGTGAGCTCGAGAACCCGCCGATGGTCGGGATCTGAATCGGTATGATGATCACGTCGCGGAAACGACCCGATGCGGCCACGAGTTTTTCGACGCTACCAGCTGAACATAATGTTTCGACCGGCACCCTCAGCAGCAGTTGAGCGTGTCCATCTGCATTGCCGCACTTGATCAATTCGCTTTGCTGCGCCAGTTGCTGAACGACGCCGCGCACCGGCAGCATCGCAGCCAATTGCGGCCAGTTGCCATCCCAGTTCAGCGACGGAACCGGCTCGAATACCGCCGGTTCCTGCGACGGGGTTTCCGATGCAGCGGCAGCGGCCATCGTCGTGATGGGCGGCACCGGCGCGGCTTCCGGGGCGGTCAATACTTCGGGATCAGTTTTTTTTTGAGACAACGAAGCGGGATGCAGCGATGCAGCGCTTTCGTCACGCCGTGGCTCGTCTTTCACCCACGGCGGCGCACTAGTTGCAGCAGCAGCCGCTTTGACTGCAGGCACAACCGGCTGGGTCTTGCCCATACCGCGCGCCGCTTCGAGTGCTGCTCGCGCCGGACTCAAGCCAGCGGCCGGCCGCGCGGAAACCACCGCGGCCGCGGATTGCACCATGCTGCCCGCCCTGGCTGCCGCCACGGGTGCGGGAGCCGCTGAGACCGGTGCCGACGCAACCGGCTTGTCTTCGACGCCACCGGCACCGGGCCGGAACGCCAGCATCCGCAGCAAGGTCATCGTAAAGCCGGCGTATTCATCCGGCGCCAGCCCCAATTCATTACGGCCATGCACGACGATCTGATAAAACAGCTGCACTTCTTCCGCATCGAATGCGGAAGCAAGGCGAATCACATCGTCCCGCTCGGGCAAATCGTCCGGCACAGCCGATGGAACCGTCTGCGCCAGCGCAATGCGATGCAACAAGGTTCCGAGATCCTGCAATGCACCGTTGTAGGAAGAACTGCGCGCAGCCATTTCATCGGCGATCGCCAGCAGGCCCGTGCCATCTCTGTTCGCCAATGCATCGAGCAGTTTGACCAGATACGATTGATCGAGCGCACCGAGCATGCCCTGTACCGCATCCAGCGTAACCGTGCCGGCCGCATACGCGATCGCCTGATCGGTAAGCGACAATGCATCCCGCATCGACCCATGCGCACCCTGTGCCAGCAGGCGCAGCGCGGTTGATTCGAATGCGATATTTTCCTGTCCGAGTATGTTTTCCAGATGTGCGACGATATGGCCGGGAGGCATCTGCTTCAGGTTGAACTGCAGGCAGCGCGACAGCACCGTGACCGGAATCTTTTGCGGATCGGTGGTCGCGAGAATGAACTTGACATGCTCGGGCGGTTCTTCCAGCGTCTTCAACATCGAGTTGAACGCATGGTTGGTAAGCATGTGGACTTCATCGATCATGTAAACCTTGAAGCGCGCATTGGATGGCGCATACACCGCCTGCTCCAGCAACTGCGCCATCTCGTCGACGCCACGATTGGACGCGGCATCCATTTCAATATAATCGACAAAGCGACCCGCATCGATCGCGGTGCACGCATCGCAGGTGCCGCAAGGTTGCGCTGTAATGCCACCGTTCCCATCCTCACCCTGGCAATTGAAGGCCTTGGCCAGAATCCGCGATAACGTGGTTTTTCCGACGCCGCGCGTGCCGGTAAACAGATAAGCATGATGCAGCCGCTTCCGTTCCAGCGCATGCGTCAGTGCCCGCACGACATGCTCCTGCCCGACGAGCGTGTCGAAGCTCCTGGGGCGGTATTTACGGGCGAGAACTTGATAGGACATAGGTTTTGGATGCACTAGGATTAAACCGCATTTTACCTGACCTGCGGTAAGTTATAGACTACAACCTGTTCTCATGGAGACGCCCTGTTTCCAGCTTGAGTTCCGGATTGATTCAGACAAGGATTCATATTATGCAATGGCCGACACACGAAGTTTCCAATCAGGTTCCGGAGCTCGGCGACTACAATATTTTCACGACTGATACCGCGCTGGTAGATGGTGTCCGGCGTGAGCAGGCTGGCTGGCATCAGGAACAGCTGGCACGGTTTGGCGCCGAGCTGGGTACTGCCGAAGTGTTGCACCTGGGGGATCTGGCCAACCGCCATTTGCCGGTATTCAATACCCATGACCGCTTCGGCAACCGCATCGATTCGGTCGAATTTCATCCGAGCTGGCATGAACTGTTGCGCCTGTTGCGCAAGGAAGGTTTGCACGCGTTGCCATGGATGCAACCGAAACCGGGCGCGCATGTTGCACGAGCCGCGGGTTATTTCATGCAAGCGCAGATTGAAGCAGGCTCGTTGTGCCCGACCACAATGACGTTTGCATCGATCCCGGTGCTGGCGAATGAACCGAAACTGTTTGCAGAACTGCAATCTAAACTGTTCTCGTTCGAACACGACCCGCGCGATGTGCCGATTGCCCGGAAACGCTCGATCCTGATCGGGATGGGCATGACGGAGAAGCAAGGCGGCTCGGATGTGCGCAGCAACTCCACGACCGCGCACCCGGCAAACGGCGAAGGCCGCGGCGCTGCATATCTGCTGACCGGACATAAATGGTTTTTCTCGGCGCCTATGTGCGATGCCCATCTGGTCCTGGCGCGCACCGATTCAGGCCTGTCCTGTTTTTTCGTTCCGCGCTGGCGCCCGGACGGCAGCAAGAATGCTGTTCTGGTACAGCGCCTGAAAGACAAACTCGGCAATCGGTCGAACTCCAGCAGCGAAGTCGAATTCCAGGATGCTTACGGCGTCATGGTCGGCGAAGAAGGCAGAGGCATTCCGACCATTATCGAGATGGCCAACCATACCCGGCTGGATTGCGTGATCGGCAGCGCCGGATTGATGCGCCAGGCGTTCGTGCAGGCGGCGCATCACGCCAGGCACCGTACCGCATTCGGTCGAAAACTCGCCGAACAGCCGCTGATGCGCAATGTGCTGTCGGATCTCGCACTGGAAAGCGAAGCGGCAACTCTTTTGATGCTGCGATTGGCGCGCGCCTTCGAGACGCCGAACGATCCATTGCAACGTGCATGGCGGCGCATCGTTACGCCGGCGGCCAAATTCTGGATCTGCAAGCGGGCGCTCGAATTTACCGGCGAATGCATGGAGGTATGGGGCGGCAACGGTTACGTCGAGAACGCACCGATGGCGCGCATGTATCGCGAAGCGCCTGTCAATTCGATCTGGGAGGGTTCCGGCAATGTGATGTGCCTGGACGTACTACGTGCGATCGAACGGGAAGCGGAAGGATTTTTACTGTTGCTGGATGAACTGGACAGTACCGCAGCGGCGCATGCCGGGCTGAAAGGCCTGCTGACTGCCTTGCGCAATGACCTGGCGACGCCGCCCGAGCAACGCGAAATGCTGGCGCGCCGCTTCGTGCAACGGCTGGTCATCGCGGTACAGGGCAGCCTGATGCTGCAACATGCGCCGGCCGCGGTTTCCGACGCATTCATTAACAGCCGTATTGATGCCGAATGCGGGCGCGTGTACGGCACGTTGGCAGCTTCGGCAGAACAGGGAAGGATTCTGGAACGGGCGTGGCCGATTTAGGAAGATTTCGTTTATGTTCGCTGCGGTACAGGGCAGTTCGAACCCAACGATGCGTTGCAAAAAAAGAAGAGGCGAGCCTTGTCTACGGCACTTATGGGAAATGGCTGTGGCTGCTTCGTTCCCGACCTGACCAGATTGACCATGCCACAATGCGCAGGGGCCCGCCAATCGGAATTTTACCAGCAAAGCACTCACGAGCGCTGCGGAAATTCATTCCTTGGTCGCTCTTTGCACTCTTTGCGCGTCTTGTATAAGGGCCAATTCATTATCCCAAGCAAACACGACCCGCTGCCGCGTTATCTTTTTTGACAAAACGCAAATCCGTCAAATTCCAAGCTGCTGCCAGATCCGGTCGACTTTCGCTTTCACGTCGTCGGTCATCGCGATCGTCCTGCCCCATTCCCGGCTGGTTTCGCCGGTCCATTTATTGGTCGCATCGATGCCCATCTTGCTGCCCAATCCGCTGACAGGCGATGCAAAATCCAGGTAGTCGATCGGCGTGTTGTCGATCATGGTCGTGTCGCGCAAGGGATCGACGCGGGTGGTAATCGCCCAAATTACTTCTTTCCAGTCGCGGATATTGACGTCTTCATCGACCACCACGATGAACTTGGTATACATGAACTGGCGCAAAAAACTCCAGACGCCGAACATCACGCGCTTCGCATGGCCCGGATAGGCCTTTTTCATTTGCACTACCGCCATCCGGTAACTGCAGCCCTCGGGCGGCAGGTAAAAATCCAGGATTTCCGGAAACTGCTTTTGCAGCAGCGGAATGAACACTTCATTCAAGGCGACGCCGAGCACTGCCGGTTCATCAGGTGGCTTGCCGGTATAGGTCGAATGATAAATCGGGTCCCGGCGCATCGTAATGCGGTCAATCGTGAATACCGGGAACCAGTCCTGCTCATTGTAATAGCCGGTATGGTCGCCAAACGGTCCTTCCAGCGCCATTTCGTAGCCGTTGTCCGGACGACGCGGCACATTGCCGTTGCCATGTCCGGCGGATGCATGGTCACCGCGGGCCCGGTGCGAATCGTCGGGATAAATATGCCCTTCCAGCACAATCTCCGCCGACGCCGGAACCCGCAGTTCGCTGCCGATTGCCTTGACCAGTTCAGTACGGCTGCCGCGCAGCAGACCGGCGAACTGGTATTCAGACAAGCTATCGGGCACCGGCGTTACCGCACCTAATATAGTCGCGGGATCGGCGCCGAGCGCAACCGCGATCGGATACGGCTGCCCCGGGTTCGCGATGCAATGCTCGCGGAAATCCAGTGCCCCGCCCCGCTGCGCCAGCCAGCGCATGATCACCTTGTTCGGCCCGATCACTTGCTGACGATAGATCCCGAGGTTCTGGCGTTTCTTGTGCGGACCTTTGGTAATCACCAGGCCCCAGGTAACAAGCGGCGCGATGTCGCCCGGCCAGCAATGCTGGATCGGCAATTTGCCCAGATCGACATCATTGCCTTCCCAGACAATATCCTGGCAATGCGCTGAACGCAGCTCCTTCGGCGCCATGTCCCACAGCGACTTGACCAGGGATCCGAGTCCCATCACGTCCTTGATACCCTTGGGCGGCTCGGGCTCCTTCAGCATTGCAAGCAGATGGCCGATCTTGCGCAGTTCGCTCACATCCTCCGCGCCCATTCCGAGCGCTACCCTGCGCGGCGTGCCGAACAGGTTGCCGAGCACCGGAATGGTGTGACCGGTCGGCTGATCGAACAGCAGCGCCGGTCCGCTGTTACGCAGCGTGCGGTCGCATATTTCAGTCATTTCCAGATAAGGTGAAACAGGCGGCGCCACATGCTTGAGTTCGCCCAATGTTTCCAGTTTGTTAATAAAATCGCGCAGGTCGGTATATTTCATTCTTTTTGATATTTTTCAACTCTGGAAAGGCTTGCTTAAGCAATCATGGCAAGTACTTGATTTCATTAAAATATGTTGCAGCGCAACGTTATTCTATAGACATATAAGTTATTGATTAACGTTTTATTAGTATTGACTCGATATAAACAGCCTCCTACAATTCGCGCAACTTGAAGAGGACGCCTGTTGTCAAACATGAAATACACGGCGTAATACCGAATCAGCATACGGAGCCGGGGCTCCACACGACATTGTAAGGATTGTTTTCAAAAGGCGTTCGCCTTCTCCCCGAAAAAGTTGTTTGTTGCCGCCTTTCGATATCGGATGCAGTCAGCAACAGGCAACTCCGGCGTCTGTCGCAGGTTTCTCACAGCGACAGACGATATTCTGGTTCACGGTATGAACAAGCATCTAATGAAGTTCGTCATTATTGGGTGTTTGCTTGTGCCGCGATAGCTCAGGAGTTCAAATGAATAATCGATTCATCAGCGCAGTGCCCGACTCGGCAGGACAAAGTGCGGGTCAGTTTTCCAAACTGGCGGTCATTACGCGAAATGCGGCAATCGGATTCAGAACCATCATGCGCCACGCAGTGATGACGACAGGAATTGTTGCCATTTGCGTGCTCGGGTTCATGTTCGTCAAACCCGATACGATCGACCATATTAAAGCGCTCTCTCCATTCGCGACGGACCCGGTGCAGCAGGCGCTGGCTACCAAGTCTCAATTGGCAAACCTGATGGCGGCGCCCGAAAAGACTGTCGCCGCAGCGCCCGTAACGGCTCCGGCCCCAGCGTCGGCCGCATCCCGGCTGGACGACAACGGACTCCAGATCATCGGCACGAGCGCCGAGCAGGACAGAGTCACCAAATGGCTGTCCAGGCGCTATCGGGTGGCCCAGGACGCTACCAACATGCTGGTTTCCGCAGCCTATCTGAACGCGCATCAGCTCAAGCTGGACCCGCTGCTGATCCTGTCCGTCATGGCGATCGAATCGAGATTCAATCCATTCGCGGAGAGCCCGGTGGGCGCGCAGGGCTTGATGCAGGTAATGTCGAAAGTGCATCACGAAAAATTCCAGAAGCTGGGCGGTGTACAGGCGGCCTTGAATCCGGTCGCAAACATTCAGGTGGGCGCGCAAATCCTCAAGGAATATGTCCGGCGCGGCGGGTCCGTAGAAGCCGGCTTGAAAATGTATGTAGGTGCCGCAAATCTTGAGACCGACTTTGGTTACGGTGCAAAGGTTCTGGCTGAATACAGCCGCCTGAAGAATGTCGCCGCAGGCAAGCGAGTATCCATATACAGCACCGTTGCCAGCCGGGCCGCACCGAAAAAAATTGATAATGCCATCGCTGCGGAAAAGCCCAGCGCGCTGACGCAAGCGGAGCCGACGTCTGATGAAACGCCTGTGTGATCGTTGAGACGATCAGTTCGCGGCCGGTTCTGTAATCGCGGCAGTGACTGGAGCAAAAAAGGAGCCGATCGGCTCCTTTTTTGTTATCCAATTCGGAAAACGAGGAAATGCGTCACGCCGCCCGCGTCGCGAAAAATGCTCGCAGCCGCCGCACTGCTTCATGCAAATTCTCCATCGATGTTGCGTACGACACGCGAATATACTGATGCGATGCATGCGTACCGAAATCAAGGCCAGGCACCAGCACCACACCGGCCTGATTCAACATGTCGACAGTCAGCCGGTCGGCGTCGTCCGATACCGCAGTGCAATCGGCATAGACATAAAATGCGCCATCCGGCATGACCGGCACCTTGAAGCCGAGATCTTGCAGTGCAGGAACGATATAGCCCCTGCGGCGTTTGAATTCGGCTTTGCGCGCTTCGTAGATCGCGATTGATTCCGGCGAAAAGCACGCGACGCCGGCATGCTGGGCAATGCTTGATGCGCAGATAAACAGGTTTTGAGACAGCTTCTCGATCTGAGCTAGCAGGGTTTCAGGCACCACCAGCCAACCAAGGCGCCAGCCGGTCATGTTGAAGTACTTCGAAAAACTGTTGATCACGATGACGTCGTCGCCCAGTGACAACGCAGAAAACGGCGCGGCATCATAGCTCAATCCCTGATAGATCTCGTCGACGACGATAAAGCCTGCCTTTTCCCGGACCGCTGCAACGATTTTTTGCAGCTCGTCCGCTGCAATCGATGTGCCGGTAGGGTTCGATGGCGATGCAAGCAGCACACCGCGCGTGGCCTCAGTCCAATGTTCGCGCACCATCGCTTCGGATAACTGGAAGCGTTGCGCCGGACCGCTGGGGATCATTTTCGCCTTGCCCTCGAACGCAGCGACAAAATGCCGGTTGCAGGGATACGACGGATCCGGCATCAGCACCTCCGTTCCCGCTTCAACCAGCGCAGCGCATGCCAGCAGCAGCGCAGCCGACGCACCTGCGGTAATGACGATCCGTGCTGGCGCAATGTCCAGTCCATACACTCGCCGGTAATGATCGGAAATCGCTTGCCGCAGCGCAGGGATTCCGGTGGCCGCCGTATATTGCATTTTGCCGTCGGCCATCGCGCGGGTGGCCGCTTCGACCACCGGCGGTGCGGCAGTAAAATCGGGCTCGCCGATACCCATATGGATAATGCTGCGACCCTGCTTTTCCAGATTTGCGGCCATCTTCGCCAATTCCATTACATGGAACGGCGCAATATTATCGAGCCTTGCGGCCAGTTTTGGGAGATTCATGATTCAGATCTGCGTGCTCGCCTGCGCGCTGGCGGTCACGATCCCCTGGAAGCGCCGACTTCAACGTTGCGCACCTTGGCCGCAAGTTTGTCGAGCACGCCATTCACATACTTGTGCCCGTCGATGCCGCCAAACGATTTGGTCAATTCGACCGCCTCATTGATCACCACCCGGTACGGGATCTCAAGGTGATTTTTCAGTTCGTAAGCACCGATCAGCAGCGCCACGTGCTCGACCGGCGACAGTTGCGTAATCGGCCGGTCGATCAGCGGCGCCACTTCTTCGCGCAACGCGGCAGCCTCCTTGATGGTGCCATGCAGCAGCGCATCGAAATGCGCGGAATCCGCCTTGTCGAATCCATGCGCCTGACGGATATGCGCGTCGATCGCTCCGCTGTCTTCATTGTTCAACAGCCATTGGTACAGGCCTTGGAGTGCAAACTCGCGCGCGCGATGACGCGGCGTACGATTCTTGCTGGGATTGGCATGCAGGGATTTTTGGGTCATGGTCTCGATCCCTTGAAGGGACTCACAGCGCCGGCTCGCTGATATTCCGGAGCCGGTAACAAGATTAAAATTTACCAGAAGCGTCGAGTTGCACGCGAACACATCGCGCCGGGGGCAACCTTATTCTTCGTCGGGTGCTTCGGCGAGTTCGTCCAATGCCATCGCCAGATTCGCCATCTCGACGGCAACCCGCGCCGCATCGGTGCCTTTTTCAGCCATTCTCGCTTCAGCCTGTTCGTCGGTCTCGGTA
>JAKFFO010000216.1:0-9270 GCA_036675035.1 Oxalobacteraceae bacterium | reverse complement strand
GCCGACTCCGGCACCCTGGCGCTG
Organism: Oxalobacteraceae bacterium; assembly: GCA_036675035.1. Classification (GTDB taxonomy): domain Bacteria; phylum Pseudomonadota; class Gammaproteobacteria; order Burkholderiales; family Burkholderiaceae_D; genus MESE01. The sequence continues at coordinate 9,246 of JAKFFO010000216.1, read as the reverse complement.
CAGGGTGAGCGGCCGATGCTCGCTACCGCGCGCGCACTTCATTTCGGCGGCGGCTACTTCGACCAGACCGCAGAAGTGTGGAGCGACGACAAGACCTTGCTGGCGACGAGCCATCAGGTAGTCTATTTCAAGGAGTAAGCGGATTTTCCGAATCGGGACCGCTCGGCGACGGTTATGTTATTGAATAACCGCTTCGATCTCTGCCGGCGTCGTTGCCTGCGGCCGGTCTTCAAACCACTGGAATGCTACGCCGTTGATTCAACTGACAAGGTGACGGTAGAATCGGCGTGCCGGTTTTTGCAAATATCTCAATACTGTACAAAAAGCGGTTGAAGTGTCTGAAAGCACGCTCCGGTGCGGATTTCAGGCAAATGGTGGATGCGGTTGCTGTTAAGACGGGCTCGCGAAATGAAACATAATTCGTTGTTCAACCCAGAAAAACGCCAAAAAGGCTGCGCTTCGCGCCGGTCAGTTCTGCGGTTGGGCGTCGCGTGATATCCACCGGAAAATTTACATTATAAATAGCAGTGAACAGCACTAATTGAGCCTGCCGTCACGCCATAGCAAAGGAGAAAAATCATGTTCAATCACATCATGGTCGGTTCAAACGACATCGAGCATTCAAAACGCTTTTATGACGCGGTGCTCGCGACGCTCGGGGCAGGCGAGCCAATACGTAACACAGCGGCGACCGGCCACATCAGGCTTTTCTATCGGCACGAAGGCAGTACCTTCTGCGTCAGCGAACCAATCAACGGCGAAGCGGCAACATTCGCCAACGGTGGCACCATCGGCTTCAAGTGTAGCTCGCCTGAACAAGTCCGTGAATTCCACGACACAGCCGTTGCGCATGGCGGCACCTCGATCGAAGATGCACCGGGAATGCGGGACAGCGCTTCAGGATCGATGTGTCTGGCCTATGTCCGTGATCCCGACGGTAACAAGCTTTGCGCCATACATCGTGGCAAGTAGTATTTTTGACCGAGTGACGCAATGCCCGAACCCGGAGTAAGAATCCATTGCAACGGATGCACCGCTGAACACGTTGATGTTTTCAATACCGACCGCACGAATGAACATTGAATCGATCGACCACATCGTCCTGACGGTGAAAGACATTGATGCGACCTGCGCGTTCTATACGCAGGCGCTCGGATTGACTGTCACTGCCTTTGCCGGCGGGCGAAAAGCGCTGTCTTTCGGCAGCCAGAAAATCAATCTGCATCAGTACGGCAAAGAATTCGAGCCGAAGGCGACGATGCCGACTCCCGGGTCGGGCGACCTGTGTTTCATTACCGGCGTTCCGGTATCGCAGGTGATCGAACATCTCGCCCGCTGCGGCGTTGAAATACTGGAAGGACCGGTTCAGCGCACAGGCGCCGTCGGTCCGATCAGGTCAGTGTATTTTCGCGACCCGGACGGGAATCTGCTCGAAGTATCGAACTATGAAAGTGCATGGCATTCAACACAATAAAAACGATCAGAAAATGCTGCATCCGAAATGCAAAAGGCCCGCGCTGTTTTCACAGTGCGGGCCTTTTGCATGAATTGGTGCCGGTATATTTCCCGACCGCCGACGCCGGTAGTAGATCGCTGTCACGCGGATCTAGATTCCGCTCATGTGTAGAGCAGGTGTGTATCTTAACCAGCCATTGTTACCGGAGTTTGACATTGCTCATTGAAATAACGCCAGCGATGAATATTGATCCGGTGAAATCTTTTTATTTGCAGTAAAGTCGGAGACGACCAGATCGTCAGCGCGCATACGTCTGGCCGCTGATTCATGCTGTTCTATTTTTCAAGCGGCGCATCGGTGCAGCGCACAGCCTCCGCTTTTATAGTGACGTTTGCGTTCACGATTCGATCGCAATCCAATCGGGTGGAAAAAAATCTTCCGGATGATTCAAGTGGTCCAATGCGTTCATGCGTTTTGTCCGGAGCACGATCTTTTCGGGGTTCGCGTTCAGATAGGCGGCCCACCAGCTGAATGAGCTGAAACCCGCTGTCACATTGTGCCGGCACCGGCTCATCAGGTACAGATCTTCATATCCGGCCTCGGGGCCGTTGTGATCGACATAGGTCGCTTCTGCATGGATATTGAAGTTCGATTTTGCCCAATCTATCTCATCGGAAAAAATAAAGAAATGCGGATTTTCCAGTCTGCTTTTCAGATACGCGATCGCGTTGCGGTAATACCGGTCGGTCACCACGCCTTCATACCAGCTTCGGTATTCCGGGTTCGTGACCACATCGCCGCGGCGCAGGTGCAGGCTCACGGAGTTCGATGCCTGAATCTGCTGCGCGACCGCACGGCTTTGCGCAGACGGATTCGTTTTCAGCGACAGCTCCTGCATGATGCATGCTCGTAGCGGTTCGAAATATTTGTACGAGAAAAAGCATCCTCTCAGTACTGTTTCATCCGGCAGCTCGAAAAACCGCGGTTTGTAATGCCAGTCGCCATGTTCTTCCCTGAAAAAGTTCTTGTCGGTGCTCAGGATGTGCTGAGCCATTGCTGACAGGTCCACGCCCTTGAAACGCAGGAATCTTACGGCGCTCCTGAGGATCAGGATATCCCGTAACCGCGACTTGACTACGCTGTAGAGCCTTGCCGGTGACGTCGAACCATTGCTGGATAGCGCCGACATGTCGAGATGCCGGGCGCTGATGTTGAACTTATCCAGCTGGAATGAGTGGCCGACATGGCGGCCGAAGTTGACGCCTTCCCTGCAGTCGGTGTCTACGTCGAGACACAGGTCCGTGTTGTGCATGTGCGCGAGTGCGTACGCGGCGGCATACATGAACATCTGGTTTCCAAGACCACTATGTATCTGCACAACTATCATAAAATTGCGTTTGCCATATGAACATTGCCTGGGTCCGGTAATGCTCTTTCGAAAGAACTGCACCCGATACCGGCTGCAATGGCTGCGATCGCATTTTTTGCGTGCGATGACGACGCATCAGCAAATAAAATGCGATTTTCGGCGCGTTGCATGCGAGGGACTTGAGGGCGAACAAAGGTGCTTCTGCAAAGCTTTCAACGAAGAACGTGAATGGAAATTTCTGCGTCGCAGTGCGGTGATCCGCTGCCGGGAGGAACGTCCGGCCCGCACAAACATGCCTCAAAAGGAAGAACGGCGGAAATGCCCACATCGCGACTGATTGATTTTTTGTAAGAGGAGCATTGCGCTGACAGGGTGAACCTGAAGACCGGGTTCATATTGCATACATTTTGAACACTGGAATATCCTCTTCGGAATGGCAGAGTTCCATGCTAAATTCACACCGCTAAGCACATAACAATCAGAGGGGGAGAGCGCTTTGGATACCATGACGTTCGTATCGAAGCTTGTGGAGACACTGGCCTGGCCGGCAGTGGTGCTCATTGTCGTATCCCTGCTTCGCAAGGAATTGGGTGCGCTGTTCGCGATCCTGAAGAAAGTCAAGGCCGGCCCGGTAGAAGCAGAATTCGAACGCGAGATTAACGAACTCAAATCGGTCGCCGATGCGGAATTGCCGGCCGTGGAGCAGCAGGCGCTGGTGACGTCGGGCCAGAACGAGTTGGAGCAGCTCGCGCAGGTAAACCCGCGCGCGGCGATTATCGAATCATGGCGGCGGCTGGAACTTGCAGCGCGGAAGGCATTGTCCCGGCTCGGTATCACGATGAGCTGGCGCGATGCCGCATCGCCGATCGCACATGCGCGCAATCTCGCCCGGAATGCATTGCTGTCGCAGGAAGAGCTGGTGCTCTTCAATGACTTGCGGAACTTGCGGAACATGTCGGTTCATGCCGAAAATTTTTCGCCGACGCTGGACGCGGCGCTTTCCTATATCGAAGTCGCATCCCGCGTCCAGCAAACGTTGCGCCTGAAAAGCGACAGCCGCGATGCGCGCGCGGTTACCGACGACAAGATCAGCACTGCATACGGCGATAAAAGCCGCGAGCCGGTTTCATAGCATCCGGAACCGGAGGTGCTATCGGTTTTGCATTCGGGCTCGGTCGGCATTTGCGAGATTCGCGAAACGGCGAACACAGGTATGCTGTCGCTTTCCATCCGGCGCCCAAGCGTCGGCGCACCAATCTGGATCAATGAATGAAAACCGATTTCACCCCGCCCGGCACATCGGCCCGGAGAACACAAACCGGCCGGCGCATGCTGCTGGAATTGGCTGGAATGTCGCCGTCCTACTTTGGCATGGTCATGGCTACCGGCATCGTCTCGATTGCTGCCCATTTGCTTGCGATGCCGCGAATTGCGCTGGACCTGTTTATCCTGAACATTGCGTTCTATTGCCTGATCTGGATATTGACCGTGTTGCGGATCATCTGCTTTCCGCGACATTTTTTTGACGACATGATCGATCATTTGCGCGGTCCCGGGTTCTTTACCACGATCGCCGGATCGGGTGTACTCGGGAGTCAATTTCTGATTATCGGGAATAACAGTCAAGCGGCGCTGGCACTCTGGTTTGTCGCGATTGCGCTCTGGCTCGGATTGACCTACACCATATTTGCAGCATTCACGGTCAAGGAACGAAAGCCAAGTCTCGACCAGGGAATCAGCGGCGGTTGGCTGCTTGCGGTAGTGGCAACGCAATCGATCGCGGTGCTCGGCGCGCTGCTTGCCGCACATGTCGACCAGCCGTACAAGCTTGAACTGAATTTCCTTGCGCTATCGATGTGGCTGTGGGGCGGCATGCTTTATATATGGATGATGTCGCTCATCTTTTACCGGTATACCTTTTTCCGGCTTTCGCCCGGCGACCTTGCTCCGCCTTACTGGATCAATATGGGCGCGATGGCAATTTCGACGCTGGCCGGATCGCTGCTGATCTCCAACGCGACCGATGCGCCATTCCTGCATTCGCTGGTGCCGTTCCTCAAGGGATTCACGATTTTTTACTGGGCAACAGGCACCTGGTGGATACCGATGCTGCTGATACTCGGCTTCTGGCGCTATGTCTACAAGCGCTTTCCGGTGAAATACGATCCGCTGTACTGGGGAGCCGTTTTCCCGCTCGGCATGTATGCCGCGAGCACCTACAAGATGGCGGAAGCAATGGGATTCGATTTCCTCCACGTCGTGCCCTTGATTTTCCTGTACGCGGCGGTCATCGCGTGGGTCGTGACGTTTGCCGGCCTTCTGCACGACCTGTGGCGCCGCCTGGGCGCAACCAACTGACACCCGCGTCGAATACGGACATCGAACAAGATTGGAGAATCTCAGTGCGTCTTTGGTCAATACATCCGGAATACCTGGATCGGATCGGGTTGGTGGCCTTGTGGCGCGAGGGTTTGCTGGCGCAAAAAGTGTTGCTTGGCCAAACCAAAGGATACAAACATCATCCTCAGCTCGCCCGGTTCCGTGCCTGCGCGGATCCGATTGCGGCGATCGGAATATACCTGTCCGTGGTCGCGGGCGAGGCGGTGCGGCGCGGATATCGTTTTGACGTGCAGAAGATTCTGGCGCAGAAAGAATGCCCGATGATCGAGGTCCAGCGGGGCCAGATCGAGTACGAGTGGCGGCATCTGATAAGGAAGCTGGAGCAAAGATCTCCCGAGGTTTATGAGAGACACCAGTCGCTCGATAGTCCGGGGCCTCATCCGCTGTTCCGGATCGTGCCCGGTGGCTTGGAGGATTGGGAACGGATTTGAAGCGCGAAGCGGCATGGAGCATGCGACACCAGGCAATTGCATCGCGCTGCTTCAGCGATTAATCGGACATCGCCATGCGTTGACGCAGAAGCGCGCGTCATCGGATCTTTGCAGCCACTTCCATACAAAAAGCAGCAACCGGCGCCACGCATCGCGAGTCGCCAGCGGCATTTCAGCGCATTCGCAACCGTAGTGAATGTGCCTGCGAAGAGCATGCGCTTTCTCCATGCGGCAGCAAATGATGTGGCAGATCTTTCAAAATCCCATGTTTATGGTATGGCCTCAAACATCGCATCGCCTCGATCATTGCGATCTCTCGGCGCATACGGTCGATCGATCAGGAAATGCGCTGCCTGACCAAACCTGCCAATCAAAACATCATGATGAAATACGCGGATCAATTTCAGCAAATATCTGCTGCATTGCCAGCGCCTCGGAGCGGATATGAATGACGACGAATTCAATGCGCTGGTAGCCAGGCTTGAAACACAGGCGAGAAAAACGCCTCGCCGCTATCAGTTTCGCGTGTTGCTGCTGGCGCTGCTCGGCAACGCCTACCTCGCCGCGATCCTTCTGCTTATTGCGCTGCTGATTGCATCGCTGGCATCGATCATGGTGCTCAAGGCGCTTGCAATCAAACTGATCGTGGTGGTCGGCTTCTTTTTGTGGATGCTGGTCAAGGCGCTCTGGATAAGGATGCCGCCGCCGGACGGCATGCCGGTCAGTGTCGTTCAGGCACCGAAATTATTTGCGATGATTGCCGAGCTGCGCCGCCAGCTTGGCGCGCCGCCGTTTCATGTCGTGCTGGTCACGGATGAATTCAATGCGGGCGTGGTGCAAGCGCCGCGCCTCGGCATTTTTGGCTGGCACCGGAACTATCTGCTGATCGGATTGCCGCTGATGAAGTCTCTCACCGCAGAGCAATTCAAGGCGGTGCTTGCACATGAGTTCGGCCATCTTGCCAAGGGCCATGGCCGGCTCTCGAACTGGCTTTACCGGCAGCGGTTGCGCTGGAGCAGGCTGCTAGCGACGCTGGACGCGAACCGCAGCAAAGGCGGATTCCTGGTCAAACCGTTCCTGAACTGGTTCGCTCCGTATTTCAATGCATATTCGTTTCCGCTGGCACGCGCAAACGAATACGAAGCCGATGCCACGTCGGTCCGCCTCACATCATCGCGTGCCGCGGCCGAAGCGCTCACCAGTGTGAGTATCGTCGGCAGCTATCTGAATGAGCGTTTCTGGCCGCAACTGCACAAACAGGCTGATGAAATGCCGCACCCGGGATTTGCACCTTATTCCAGCATGGGACACCACGTCGTAACAGGGCTCGATGGGGTTTCGACCAAGGCCTGGCTGGAGCAGGCGCTTGCGTGCCGCACCACCAGCGAAGACACGCATCCGGCGCTGGCGGACCGGCTGGCGGCGATCCGCGAAACGCCGCGTCTTTCGCCGCCGCCATCTGGCTGGGGTGCCGACCGGTTGCTGGGCGATGCACTCGGGCCGATTACCACGGCGTTCGACCAGCGCTGGCAGGAAAGCGTCCTGCCATCCTGGGAAGCCCGTCATCGCGTGGTACAGGAAGATCGCCGCCGGCTTGCCGAGCTCGATGCGCGCTTTGAGCAGGGCAATGAATTATCGCTGCAGGAAGCGTACGTCCGAGCCAGGCTCACCGAATCATCCGGCAACGACCCGCAAGCCGCGCTCGATCAATTCCGATCGTTGCACCAGCGTGCGCCGGCTGATGCAGCCGTCTGTTTCGGGCTTGGTGAGCGCTTGCTTGCGGGCGGTGACGAGACCGGGTTTGCGCTGATCGAACAGGCGATGGTACTGGATGAGGATTTGACTTTCAGTGGCTGCGAGATACTGCGCGACCACTGCTGGTGTCGCGGTCAGAAAGAGCAGGCGCACGAATGGCATCACCGGTTGGTTCAGCGCACCCGATTGCAGGAGGCGGCGGCGGAGGAGCGCAGCCAGTTGCTGATCAAGGAAAAACTGGATCGCCACGGGCTTCCGGAGGCGGTCATTGCAACGATGCGCACCCAACTGCAGGCGATTCCGGGCGTGCGCAAAGCCTATTTTCTAAAAAAGCGCGTGGTGCATTTCCCTCACCGGCCCTGTTATGTGCTCGGTTTCACGAATGGTGGCGCATTCCGTCTCTATAACAAGCGACGCGTATCCGAGGCATTGGCCGAAATAAAAAATACGGTGCAGCTGCCGGGAGAAACGCTGATCCTCAACGTGGAAGGTAAGAATTACCGTTTCGGTCGGAAGTTCTTCTGGATGCGCGGCGCGAGAATCCTGTAAAGCCTGAATTCATTTCAAGATTTTTCAAAAATCCGCCACAGCGGTCGAGTATGCAGGCGATAGGGCGGCTCGCCACACCATGCCGTCAGCTTTTATCGTTTGGAACGGGGCGCCTTGGCTGTTGTTCGGAGGCAGTAGGGCGCTGCTCCGAATATATTTGCTCATCCACAATATTTTGATATTGACGTCCATCCAGCGGAGCTCCAACCGTCGGCAGCGGCGGTATGGCATGCTTGCCGGGCTTTCGCAACTCCGTCTTATCGTGGTCGTTCTCCTGGGGGCGGTCTTTGGACTCCTGTTTCATGTGGTGCTCCTTTTCATCAGGGACTGCAGGAGCGTCCAACAGAATGAAATGAAACCAGTCTGAAATGAGACAATACGGGCTTGACGCCGGTGCGACTCCGCGCTGCATGCTCATTTTTCGCGGAGAGCCGCTCCTGGCTCCGTGCCACAGCAGTACGCATACCAGTTTGCGATCCGGAATTCCTGCGCTGACGAGTTGCCCGAGCTCGAATTCATGGAAGCCATTTGTGCTCGCCACCGATCCGGACCCATCTCATTCTGTCACGACGCTCTGAGCTTGGATTTACAGCGCGCTCGATAGTTCAAAGGGCATGCATCCGGTCGGGATCGGGTGCCGTACCGGGTGATTCGCTGCGGCGCGCAGGGTACTCAAGGCCGATTCAACAGCTGGCCATCCAATCGGCATTACAACGCATTACGCAGTTCCGCCTCGCTGTCGTTACCGCATCTGTCACTTTGCGTTGTTTTTCTCCGGTTGCTTCTGGCATGGGTCACGCAACTTCACGCCATCGCGTTTGATTTCGACAAGCTGTTTCTTGCCGTCCCGTTCACGGCGGCCAGCCTTGTCCCGGTTTTTCGAACTGGACACATCCCCGCAGCTGATATCGACGGTAGCAGGCGCAAGCGTATCGGATTGATCTTCCCCGTCACCATCACCGTTGTTATCGCCTTCGCCACCGTCGCCATCACCGTCGCCACCACCGTCGCCACCGCTGCCGTCGTCCGCGCCGCCATCACCATCACCATCACCATCACCATCACCATCACCATCACCATCACCATCACCATCACCATCACCATCACCATCACCATCACCGTCACCGTCACCGTCACCGTCTCCACCGCTGCCGTCGTCCGCGCCGCCATCGCCATCGCCGTCACCGTCACCATCGCCGTCGCCGTCGCCATCGCCGTCGCCATCGCCGTCGCCATCGCCGTCGCCATCGCCGTCGCCATCGCCGTCGCCATCGCCGTCGCCATCG
>JAKFFO010000118.1:0-9435 GCA_036675035.1 Oxalobacteraceae bacterium | reverse complement strand
GTCCTCATGAACAAGCAACCCGACAAAGAGGGTAACTTCAAGTATCAGGGCAGTTATGAAAACATTGCCACTGCCATCCAGCTTAATTGCCGGGATACCGCGATTGAAAACAAGCAGCAGCTATTTGAATACGTCGCCTTGTCGGTCATGGTGCGCAATGGCGATGCGCACCTTAAAAATTTCGGCTTGCTCTATGATCACCCCGCCGCCGGGAAAGCACCGCGTCTGGCACCGTTATATGACGTAGTGACCACGACCGTCTACCCGCATATCAACGCACGTACCGGCGTGTCACAAACGGATCGAACGCTGGCACTCAAGCTCAACAAAGAGAAAGCTTACCCCACGCGGGAAATCCTGTTGCGTTTTGGCGCAGATTCCTGTCATGTCGCCAAGCCACAGGAAGTGATTGACCGCATCGCAACCGCCATGACGCAGACACTGCGGGACCATCGCGACCAGGTAGATGACAAATTTTTGTCGCTGATCGCAACGGAATGGGATACAGGGCGCATGTCGGTTGAACCCGAGCGGTTTTTCATCTCTAGCGCGGGGGAAATTTCTGGCTCATGCTAAATATATCAATGGAAAAGTGCAGGTTTCCGAACGCACGCTGGCAGTGAAGAAAGAACGGTAGCATGTTGCTGTTCGCCTTGATCAAAATCATGTCCGGCCGGTGCATGGTCGCTTGCCGCGGCAAACGCCGCCGCATCATCCTGGCCCTGGTTGTTGTACAGCGCGCCCTTGACCACCGGACGGTCGATGTCATTGTCGAAGAATTTCACCAGCACTTCGCAACCGATCCGCGGGATGAACTGGGCGCCATAGCCGGGGCACGCCGGTGATCCGAAAGCGCGCCAGACCGCCGTCGGTATCGAGTTGTTCGGTGCCTGGGAATGCCTCGGGCATGGCATCACGCGAATTAAAGTTATAATTATTTCAACTTTTTGGAAAGACAATATTTTATTGTGAAATTTGCAATGTTTTAATGCGTAAGGAATCAAGAAACATTGATTTATTTAGTCGCGGCAGAAACAGGAGCTACCTCTGAAGATTCCACATTCAATGACAAAAATTCCAGAATCAATGAAATCCGACAATCTCCGAAAGGATGGGGATTTCAATAATGCCAATAATATCCCGTCACTCTTGACTTGAAAAAACGACTACCCGCCCCTATACTTAGCACTCGTTAGGGGAGAGTGCTAACAATTCCCTCTAGCCTTCCAACTTTTACGTGCGCGCAAGCTGCATTGTAAAGTGCGTACTTTGCAGCAGCTTTGCCGCAAATAATCATAACCTATTGAATTTAAAGGAGTTTCTATGAACCTTCGTCCTTTGCACGATCGCGTGATCGTCAAGCGTCTCGACCAGGAAACCAAAACTGCGTCCGGTATCGTGATCCCTGAAGCTGCCGCTGAAAAGCCGGACCAGGGCCAGGTTCTGGCCGTCGGTAACGGCAAAATCCTCGATGACGGCAAGGTTCGCCCGCTGGACGTCAAAGTCGGCGACCGCGTACTGTTTGGCAAATACTCCGGACAGGCAGTCAAGGTTGAAGGCGATGAACTGCTGGTGATGCGCGAAGAAGACATCATGGCAATCGTTCAAAAGTGACGCGGATGTCCAAGAGCGCACAGCGCGATTGGAAACAGCCGCGTCATCCCCGCGCAGGCGGGGATCCAGTGACGTGAGAACAAACAGATTTCAATCGAATAATTAAGGAGTAACGAACATGGCAGCTAAAGAAGTTATTTTCGGCGACGCCGCCCGGGCCAAGATGGTCGAAGGCGTCAACATTCTGGCCAACGCAGTCAAAGTCACGCTGGGCCCAAAGGGCCGTAACGTGGTGCTGGAGCGCTCGTTCGGCGCCCCGACCGTGACCAAGGACGGTGTCTCGGTCGCCAAGGAAATCGAACTCAAAGACAAGCTCATGAACATGGGCGCGCAAATGGTCAAGGAAGTTGCTTCCCGCACCAGCGACAACGCCGGTGACGGTACCACGACCGCAACCGTGCTGGCGCAGGCGATTGTGCGCGAAGGCATGAAGTACGTTGCCGCCGGCATGAACCCGATGGACCTGAAGCGCGGCATCGACAAGGCAGTTGCTGCCACCGTCGAAGAGCTGGCCAAGATTTCCAAGCCTTGCACCACCACCAAGGAAATCGCCCAGGTTGGCGCCATTTCCGCGAACTCCGATTACTCGATCGGCGAGCGTATCGCTGAAGCGATGGAAAAAGTCGGCAAGGAAGGCGTCATCACGGTTGAAGACGGCAAATCCCTGAACGACGAACTCGACATCGTCGAAGGCATGCAATTCGACCGCGGTTACCTGTCGCCGTACTTCATCAACAATCCGGAAAAGCAAACCGCGATTCTCGAGAACCCGTTCGTTCTGCTGTGCGACAAGAAAATCTCGAACATCCGCGATCTGCTGCCGGTACTGGAACAAGTCGCCAAGGCTGGCCGTCCGCTGCTGATCATCGCCGAAGACATCGAAGGCGAAGCACTGGCCACGCTGGTGGTCAACAACATTCGTGGCATCCTGAAGACCTGTGCCGTGAAAGCACCTGGCTTCGGCGACCGTCGCAAGGCCATGCTGGAAGATATCGCCATCCTGACCGGCGGCCAGGTCATCGCTGAAGAAGTCGGCCTGACGCTGGAAAAAATCGCGCTGACCGACCTGGGCCAAGCCAAGCGTATCGAAATCGGCAAGGAAAACACCACGCTGATCGACGGTGCAGGTCAAGCTGCTGCGATTGAAGCGCGCGTCAAGCAAGTGCGCGTGCAAATCGAGGAAGCCACTTCCGACTACGACCGCGAAAAACTGCAAGAGCGCGTTGCAAAACTGGCTGGCGGCGTGGCCGTGATCAAAGTCGGTGCTGCCACCGAAGTTGAAATGAAAGAGAAGAAAGCCCGCGTCGAAGATGCATTGCACGCAACCCGTGCTGCAGTCGAAGAAGGCATCGTTCCTGGCGGCGGCGTCGCGCTGCTGCGCGCACGTGCCAACATCAAGATCAAGGGCGACAATGCCGATCAAGATGCCGGCATCAAGATCGTTTTGCGCGCCATGGAAGAGCCGCTGCGCATGATCGTCCAAAACGCTGGCGATGAAGCGTCGGTCGTGGTTGCCAAGGTCCTGGAAGGCAAAGGTAACTTCGGTTACAACGCTGCCAACGGCACCTACGGCGACATGGTCGAAATGGGTGTGCTGGATCCAGCCAAAGTGACCCGTTCGGCACTGCAAAATGCCGCATCGATCGCTTCCCTGATGCTGACTACCGATTGCATGGTATGCGAACTGGCAGAAGACAAGCCGGCTGGTGGTGGCGGCATGGGCGGTATGGGTGGCATGGGCGGTATGGGTGGCATGGAAGGCATGATGTAATTTACCTTCCGGTGAAAGGGTGCAAGCGCCCTTTCACTGTCCCTGACTGCAAAAAAGCCCGCAAGGTTCGCGCCTTGCGGGCTTTTTATTGGGCTAAATTTCTTCATGGCGCACTTCCCTCAACCATGGTGAGTTCCTCTTACTCTGACTTGTTTTGCGCTTTCAGCATCGCACTGATGAATTCATTGAGGAGCTGCTGATTTGATGGCGATAGCAGCATGAACTGCGTCACAAACCCCTCAAGCCGACGCGTGGTCTGCTTTACTTCTTCCTTGCTGCCGTTGATTGCATACGGGGCGACAGACTGTTCTGCCATTAGATAGAGCGAAGATACGGGCAAATTAAATGCCATTGCCAACTTCTCAGTAATTTCTGGCGTAGGGTTTTGTTTGCCACGCTCAATTCGTGACAAATTGGCAGCATCCATCTCCGTGACAAATGCAATATCTTCCAGGGTGGCTTTCTTTGCCAACCTGAGATTGCGAATAACTTGACCTATTTTCATAGCCCAAATTGTCAATGCCCCTATCGGAGTTGAAGAAAGCGCATTCCGCCAAGTTTTATGAATTAATTTGCGTATAATGCATTTATGCATCAAAAAATTTGCGCTTAGGTCAAAAATCCGTATCTCACCATTTCAACATCGTTAAAAATCTGCGCTTTTTGTGATGAAAAAGCAGCGCTGTAAGGATGCGGCTTTTTGCCCGGCAACCTGATCGGGTTTCATGTTTACCGCCTATCACGCTAAATACTTTGCACAAGAATTAACGCTGCGGCATGCCGCCAATGGAGTCGATCGCCTGTCGCAATCGCTGTTTGACGCCAGTGTTGACCTCAACCCACATCAGATAGAGGCCGCACTGTTCGCTCTCAAAAATCCGCTCAGCAAGGGCGTGATCCTGGCCGACGAAGTCGGCCTCGGTAAAACCATCGAAGCGGCGCTGGTGCTGGGTCAGTACTGGGCCGAACGCAAACGTCGCCTGTTGATCATTTGCCCGGCCAGCCTGCGCAAACAGTGGTCGCAAGAGCTGCTCGAAAAATTCAATCTGCGCAGCCTAATCCTGGATGCACCCATGCTGCGCAAGACTCTGTCTGGCCAGTCGTTTGATGTACTGAGCGGCAAGCAGATCCTGATCATGTCCTATCAGTTTGCGGTGCGGCTGGAGGCCGAATTGCGCGGCGTCCCCTGGGATCTGGTCGTCATCGACGAGGCGCACAAGCTGCGCAACGCGCATCGCCCGACCAATCGCATCGGGCAGGCACTGAAGCGCGCTTTAACTGGCCGTCAAAAGCTGCTGCTGACCGCAACCCCGCTGCAAAACTCATTGCTGGAGTTATACGGCCTTTCCACACTGATCGACGAGCACCAGTTTGGCGACGAAACCGCATTTCGTCGCCAGTACATGCAAGGCGGCGCCGATCTGCCGGCGTTGCGCGCACGTTTGCAAACCTTCGTCCAGCGCTCGCTGCGCCAGGACGTGCTGGAATACGTCAAATACACCGAGCGCAAGCCGCTGACGCAAAAATTCAACCCGACCGACGACGAACAGCAGCTCTACGAAGCCATCTCCGCCTTTCTGCAAAACGAAGAATCGTATGCGCTCCCGAAAAGGCAGCGCCACCTGACCGCGTTAATTCTGCGCAAGCTGCTGGCATCCAGCGCTCATGCCGTCGTTGCCACCTTGGGCACCATACGTACCCGGCTGGTAAGACTGCTGGAAGACGATGTAACAGTGGAACAAGATGACCTGCTCACGCAATTGCTGGAAGATGAAGAGCTGGAGCAAGAATATCTGGAAGAAGCCGACGAGGACGAAGATACCGCCATCACGCCGGGCATCATCGATGTCAATCACGTCCGCGCAGAAATCGCCGAGATTGACAGTTTCATCGCTGCCGTCGGTGCGCTGACAACCGATACCAAAGCCCAGTCGCTGCTGCAAGGGCTGGGCGTAGGACTGGCCAAAATGGCCGAACTGAATGGCCCGAAAAAAGCCATCATCTTCACCGAATCGCGCCGCACGCAGGAATATCTGGCACAGTTCCTCACAGCGCAAGGCTATGGCGGGCGCATCGTCACCTTCAGCGGCAGCAACAACAGCGAGCAAGCCACGCACATCTATCACGCCTGGCTAGCTAGACACAAAGGCACCGACCGCGTCACCGGCTCGCCGCAAGTGGACAGGCGCACGGCCTTGATCGACTGCTTCCGCGACGATGCCGACATCATGATCGCCACAGAAGCCGCCGCAGAAGGCGTCAACCTGCAATTCTGCGCACTGGTCATCAATTACGACCTGCCGTGGAATCCGCAACGCATCGAACAGCGCATCGGCCGCTGCCACCGCTATGGCCAGCGCTTCGACGTCGTCGTGATGAACTTCCTCAACACGCGCAATTACGCCGACCAGCGCGTGCTGGAATTGCTGACCGAAAAATTCAACCTCTTCTCCGGTGTCTTCGGCGCTTCCGACGAAGTGCTGGGCCGTATCGAGAGCGGCATCGATTTTGAAAAGCGCATCATGCAAATCGTCGAAACCTGCCGCCAGCCGGAACAGATCGAAGCCGCCTTCAATACATTGCAAGCCGAGCTGGAACAGGATATCAATGCCCGCATCCGGGACACTCAGACGCAACTGCTCGAACACTTTGATGAAGACGTGCATGACCGCCTCAAGCTGCGTCTGGATGAAGCCGAATCCCGGCTCGACAAGGTCGGCCGCTGGTTCTGGGGCGCGACCCGCCACGTACTCGCCAATCGCGCCCAGTTCGACGACGCCCACTACGCGTTCTCGCTGACTCGCCCGCCCACCCCAGCAATTGCCGGCGGCCGCTACCAGTTGATCCGTGGCGCCGTGCAGCCCGACATGCTGGCGCATGCCTATCGCCTGACGCATACGCTGGGCGAATGGACACTGGCGCAAGCGCTGCAAACCGATACGCCCCCAGTAGAAATCATCTTCGACCACAGCCGCCATCCCAGCCGCATCAGCGTGCTGGAACCACTGCGCGGCAATGGCGGCTGGCTGCGCCTGATACGACTGCAAGTCACCGCCTTCGACATTTGCGAGCGCCTGCTGTTCATCGCCCGCACCGATGACGGCAACGTGCTGGATCAGGAGACCTGCGAAAAAATGCTGATGGTGGAAGCCTTTACAAAACCAGCCGGCATCGCCGCCAGCTCCCCCGAGTGGCTCGATATCAATAGCCAACGCCGAGTGGAAGCCGAAGTCGCCGCCATCCTCGACACCAACCAGCGCCTGTTCCATGACGAGCGCAACAAGCTGGAAAAGTGGGCCGAAGACAGGTTGCTCGCCGCAGAAGAACACTTGCGCAGCACCAAGCAGCAAATCGCTCAGATCAAGCGCGACAGCCGTCAGGCAATTTCGATGGAAGAACAAGCTGGCATCCAGACCCAGCTACGCGCGCTAGAACAAAAGCAGCGCGCTCAACGTCAGGAAGTGTTTGAAGTTGAAGACGCGATCATCGAGAAGCGTGATGCGCTAATTGCCCAGCTTGAGCAGCGGCTCACACAAAGCGTTCATACCGAAACCCTGTTTTCTATTCGCTGGCGGGTGCAATGAAAATCCTCGCAATCCTACCATCGCCACGTCCAGAAAATTCAGCTACACCGAACATAACCATCAAAGCGCAGAATGAATCCATTAACCCCCACCGATAAGCAACGCGAACGTTTCATCAACTTGCTGCGTGAGCTGTTCCAGCTTAACCAACCCGATCTGGACTTTGGCCTGTACCGCATCATGCATGCCAAGTCGGCAGAAATTGAAAAATTCCTGACCGAAGACTTGCTCGCCGTGATAGCCACTACCTTTGGCGGCAGCGCACAAGACAATATCAACCAGGCTCGCGCCAGCTATGAGCGCGAGCTTGCCACCGCCAGGCAATACGGCGCAGCCGATCCCGATAATTTGCCGCAAGTGCAGCAGGCGCGTACTGTCTATGAAGCCGCGCGCGACAGCGCGGGAGATGATGCCGAAATTTACGACCATCTGTACCGATTCTTCGAGCGCTACTACGATCAAGGTGATTTCCTGTCGCGACGCTACTATGCCCGCGAAACCCATGAACGCGCCGCACCGTATTCCATTCCCTACGACGGCAGCGAAGTTTATCTGCACTGGGCCAACAAGGATCAGTACTACATCAAGACCAGCGAAAGTTTCAACAATTACAGCATCGACCTCAGTCAAGCCCGGGACGGCGATACGCAAACGCCCTTGTTTGGCAACGCCGCTGATGCCACGCCGTGCAAGCTGCATTTCAAGCTAGTGGAAGCCGAAGAAGGCGAACATAACAACGTCAAGGCTGCGACCAACAAAGACCGTTTTTTCCTGCTCGATGACACGCCGATCGAATGGCAATCGTCCGCAAAGAACAATGCGGAAGACGTCTCCTCAGCCGAACTGGTGTTGCGCTTCCAATACCGCGCCGATGCCGACAAGACCGGAACTGCCGGCACTTGGCGCGAAAAGCGCAATGCACAATCGGTTGAGTCGATCCTGGCCGCATTGAAAGAGCAGTCCGTTGGCAACGGCGCGCACGCCAACGACGCCGCCGCCTACCATCAGGCACTAGCGCATCAAGTCGGCAAAGGCGCCAAGAAACCGGGCGGCAAACAGGAAACCCAACCGCTGCTAGCCAGATACCTGCACCAGTACACTGCCAAAAACACGATGGATTATTTCATTCATAAAAACCTCGGCGGTTTTCTAAAGCGCGAACTGGATTTTTACATCAAGAATGAAGTGATGCGGCTCGATGACCTCGGCACCGCAGCCGCACCGCATGTCGCCAACTTTGAGAAAGCCCTGAAAAAGCTGCACACGCTACGCAGCGTCGCGCACAAGCTGATCGAATTTCTGGCACAGATAGAAGACTTCCAGAAAAAGCTCTGGCTCAAAAAGAAATTCGTGGTCGATACCCAATGGTTGGTCACGCTCGATAAAGTGCCGCCAGCGATGTACGCCGAGATCGCCGCCAATGCCGCGCAATGGGAAGAATGGAACAAACTCGGATTTTTGGTGGAGTCTACACCCGACCTGCTGGATGAAGCCAAGCCAGGTACGCAGGAGTATCTGCATGCGAACACCACGTTGGTGCTGGATACGCAGTTTTTCGATGCGGGATTTACCACGCGTTTATTGGCAAATATCGACAATCTGGATGATGCGACTGATGGTGTGCTAGTGCATAGCGAAAATTTTCAGGCGTTGAATTTGATGCAGATGCGGTATCGACAGCAGGTGAAGAGTATTTATATTGATCCACCGTATAACACCGCATCAACTCCAATTCTGTATAAAAATGAATATAAACATTCGTCTTGGGCTTCTCTCATTCAAGATCGTTTAGTTCTTTCAAAAAAGCTTGCAAGAAGCGATGGCCTACATACGATAGCTATTGATGATGCTGAAATGGTTAATCTTTCTCAAATTGTGGAGAGCGTTTTCTATGACAGTCGCCTATCGAAAGTAACTGTTGTACATAACCCGAAGGGGTCAATTACTAAAGATTTCAACCGAGTTCATGAATATGCGCTTTTCGTTACGCCAAACGCTATTTCAGATGGCATTACACGCACACTAGAAAAAAATGACACCCCGAGAAGAATGAGAAGGTGGGGAGAGAATTCATTGCGAGTTGATAGGCGACCTTCGTTTTATCCGATTTATGTTATCGATGGAGCGGTTGTACGCGTTGGCATTGTGCCTCCTGATGAATTTCATCCCTCGGGAAAAAATGTCCACCTGGATTCTGGGGAAATTGAAATTTGGCCAATTGATCAGGATGGTATCGAGAGGCGCTGGAATTTCGGTCTTGATTCGATCGAGGAAAATCTTGAGCGAGTAGTAGTTAAAAAAGTTGACGATAATTTTGATTTGTTCGTAACCCACGAACTTACAGTACCAAAAACTGTATGGAGCGGTGGAGAATTTGATGCCGGAAAATATGGCAATACTTTATTGGTCGATATTCTTGGAAAGAAAAAATTTGATTTTCCAAAATCGATCAATTTAGTAAAAAAA
>JAKFFO010000156.1:0-9473 GCA_036675035.1 Oxalobacteraceae bacterium | reverse complement strand
GGCCCCATCGATCCGTTCTTTTTGCTGCCGATCACATAGATGGCGGTCCTGGCATCGATCCAGTTTCCTTCCGGTTGTTCCCACGCTGTCTTGCCCATGTCCTGCACATAGACCGCCGCCACTCCGCGCTTCTGTTCCGGCGTCAGCACGGTCGCGAACAGCTCCATCAAGTCGCAAAAAAATTCCGGCACTCCTTCGACGTAATGCATCTGCGCCTTCGGCCCCGGATGATCCCGCAGCACCATGCCATCCAGCGAACAGACAGTATCGCTGCCCGGCTCCTGCGGCGTGGTCAGTTCGATCGCCTTGCTGCAGGCGGCAAGCGCCGCAAGCAACACCAGGCCGGACGCGGCTTTGCCGATCAGTCGTGTGGTTTTCACTTGAATCTCCAGTTTGCAATCAAAAACGGTACGACAATCCAGCCCAGCATGATGCCTGCCAACACTGACGGCTGCGTCAGGTTTTCCGGCATCACGGTCGCCAGTCCATACATGGCTTGCACCTGCTCGGAGCTGAAGATATTCAGCAGCCGGAAAACATCGGCCGGATTGAGCATCAGCAGCGTGCCGAAAACCCCGCTGCTCAGGTTGCCCTGGCTTGCCACCAGCGCGCCGGTCAGCAACAGATCGAAAACCAGCACGAAGAAAAACCAAAGCGCGATCGCCAGCCCGGAAGCGCGCATGCGGTCCGACGTCAACACCGACACCAGCAGCGACAGGCTGAGGAACGCCATGCCCATCAGGATTGCCGACAGCACGAATCCGAGATAGTGGTACAAGTCAGCGACGCCCAGTTGCGCAGCCAGCGGCAAGAGGCCGGCGCCGAATCCGATCACCGTCGAACAGGCCAGCGCCGCCGACAGGCCGAGATACTTGCCCAACAAGACCTCGAAGCGGGTGATCGGCATCGACAGCAACAGCTCCAGCGAGCCGCGCTCGCGCTCGCCCACCACCGCGTCGTAGCCGAGGATCAGCGCAATCAGCGGCACCAGGTAAATCACCAGGCTGACCAGGCTGGCGATCGTTACATCGATCCCGCGAAAACCCACCGATCCCATCTGCGCCGAGCCGAAATACGCGATCGCCAAGGCAAACAGTGAAAAAATCAACGCCACCGCCAGCACCCACAGATTGCGGATGCGATCGCGGAATTCCTTGCCGGCGATGATGCGCACCTGGCGCAGGTCGAACCCGTTAAACATTGCCGCCTCCATAACCGAGGAACACATCCTCCAGCGACGGTTCATGCACCACGATATCGTTTACTGCGCCGCCCAGACCGGTCACGATGCCCAGCACCCTGACTTTGTATCCGTTGGGACAAGTGATCCGCGCGTAGCTCTGCTCGATTTCGATTTCAACACCTTCAATATGCGCCAGCGCGCCATGTACTCGTTGTCCCTGCCCGGCATGCAGGCCGAGCTCAATCACCGATGGCAGCACCACTTGTGCGCGCAGTTGCGACAGCGTTCCCTGCGCGGCGATGCGCCCCGCGGCAAGGATCACCAGTCGGTCCACCCGCTCCTGGATTTCGGCCAGGATATGCGAGGTGATGATGACAGTCGCGCCCTGTGCTTGCACTTCGCGCAGGATGCGGTAGAAGTCATGGATGCCTTCCGGGTCGAGGCCGTTGGTCGGCTCATCCAGAAAAATAAGATCGGGACTGCCCAGCAACACCTGCGCGAAGCCGAGCCGCTGGCGCATGCCTTTCGAATAACCGCGCACGCGCCGCCCGGCAGCCTCGCCCAGTCCGACTCGCTCAAGTATCGATTCGCACTCGCTGCGTGGCACCTGCTTCAGATCGGCAAACAGACGCAATACTTCCAGTCCGGTCAGGTTGCCATAGGTGACGAAACTTTCCGGAAGATAGCCGATGCGCCGACGTGCCTGACGAAATCCGCGGCCGTCGGTCAATGCATCATGCACACGGATTTCGCCGCTGGTAGGCGGCGACAAGCCGAGCATCAGCTTGAACAGCGTGCTCTTGCCGGCGCCGTTGTGGCCGATCAGGCCGAACATTTCACCCTTGGCGACCGACAGGCTGATCCCGTCGAGCGCCTGGACATCGCCGAAACGCTTGGTAACGTTAGTTACCTGTATGGGGTCTGGCACTCCACTGTCTCCAATTCTGATTCAAGGGACGCATGCGCGGCTGCTTGTCCACGATGCTGGGTGCGCGCAGCAGCGGAAATTGCCGCGCCACGAAACGCAATGTCTGTATCGACGGGCTCGACAATAGCAGCTTGAGCAATGGGTACTGCCAGTTCAGGCGGTCGACCACATCGTTCGCTTCATAAGCCACGTCGCCGCGGCCGTCGCCGTTCTGATCCCAGCCGCTGTAATTGCTCCAGTAATTGCCTTCCGACTTGCCCCACTCGACATCGCGCGACGCGACATACTTGACCTGCTCGCGGTTGTCGATGAAATCGTTGTCGTCGACCTTGTTGTTGGCCGATCCAGCCGATACGTGCGCACCGACCTGATTGCCGATCACCAGGTTGCGGCGCACGGTGTTGTACTCGGCATCGTAGATGAAGAAGCCGCGTCCGTTGCCGGCCACGACATTGTTTTCGATAATGGAATCCTGAATCGTGCGCAGCATAATGCCGTGATCGCTGTTGCCCCACGCGTGATTGTTGCGCACCGTCAGGCTGCGTACTTCCATCAGCGCCAGGCCGCCCCGGTTCAGGTAAGTCTCGTTGTTCTCCCAGGTACTGTGATTGGTATTCATGTAATGCGTGCCATAGCGCAAATGATGGATCTTGTTGCCACGGAAAATCGCATCGCGCGAGACGTCGACATAAATGCCATCGCGCGCATAGCTGATGTTGTTATCGATGACCTGAACGCCCTTGACGTTGAACACCTGCACGCCGTTACCGCGCGCCGCCGACAGCAAGTCGCGCCGGCCTGTAATGACGTTGCGAATCACCTTTGCGTCCTTCAGGTTTTCCAGCCAGATGCCGAACAGGCTGTACACCACGTCGCAATCCTGCACGGTCGGCCGGTCCGAGCCCGGCTCGAAATAGATGCCGGCGTTTTGCGAGGTCTGGTCGATGCCGCTGTCGCGCACAATAAAACCCTGAATGGTCACATCGCTGGCGCGCACGCGGATCACGTCGCCGGTAAATTCAGCGCGGATGGTCGGTCGGTCAATGCCCTGCAATACCAGCGGCTTGTCGATCACAAGTCGCTCCGCGTAGTCGCCGCGCAGCACCTGCACCGTGTCACCCGGACTGGCGGCGCGGATCGCCCCCGCGATCGACTCGCCGGGATTGACAGTCAGCACCGCACTCCAGGCAACACTGCCGGCCAGGCTGCATAGCACGGTCAGCACGAGGCAGGCGATTGCTTTTTTCACCGGCTTTCCTTGGTGTCAGCCATTTGCGCGGTTTTCTCCGACAGATTGCGCCGCACAATTTCCAGCGGAATGAAATAACCCCTGGCGTCGATCGGTGTCAACGGCAAGCCCGCCTTGTCACGGCTCTTGCGCTCTTTTACCAGCGGCGGACAGGCATGGTCGTCGTAATACATCACCATGCAGTCCAGGCACAGCAGGCATTCGGTCTGGTCGATTTTTCCTGCAGCATCGATTGCGTGCGATCCGCAGCCCTTCGCGCAGGCATGGCAAGTCTGGCATTCCGTCTTGCGTTTCAAGCCGAACAGACGGAATTTGCTCGGTATCGCCAACCCGGCTCCCAGCGGACAGATGTACTTGCAGTATGGCCGCTCGCTGAGGATCGATATGCCGAGAATCACGGCGACGAACAGTGCGTACGGCCAAGGACGGTTCCACGCGCCGACCAGGAACGTGGTCTTGAACGGTTCGATTTCCGCCAGCGTTTCCGCCATTTCCATTGAATAGAACGACACGCCAAGCAACGCCACGAACGCAACGTACTTGATCCACTTGAGCTTGTCATGCAGCTTCTTCGGCAGCAGGCGCTGGAATCGCTTCAGCCCGAGCAACTCGCCCGCCTTGAATGCGAGATGCTGCAGCGATCCGAACGGACATATCCAGCCGCAGAACAGTCCCCTGCCCCAGAACACCATGGTGATGATGATGAACCACCAGAACAAGAAGATGAAGGGATCGGACAGGAACAGCTCCCACTTCCACTGATGGATCACCGAGTGGAACCAGGTCATGATTTGCGTGATGCTGGGTTGTGCCTTCAGGTAAAAACCGATGAAGCCGACGCTCACGATCCACAGCAGGGTGCGCGGGATCGAAATCCATGGCTTTCTCTTGCGGTTCGATGCTCGCACCAGCCGGTCGCGCTGCGAATACAGTGCTGCCGTCACCGCTAGGATCAGCAGGAACAGGCTGATTTCCAACGTGCGTCCAATCCAGACCGACTTCCATACTTCCTGAGGGCGTTCGACATGCGGGCGGCCACCCTCAAGATAGCGCGCCGGCAGCCAGTACTCTTCGTTGAAACGGGTGAAGGTCCTGGCGCCGTTCTGCCCGACGGTCTTGTTCGCCAGGAAGGCGAGATCCCACGGCCACGCCGGATTGAAGCCGGTCGAGCGCAGGATGAAAATGCCGGTTTCCTTGAATGCCGGCGTGTCGGCCGGCTGCAGACGATACAGATTCAGGTAATCGGTATCGCGGAAAGTAAATGAGTCCGGGTCCTGTCTGACCTGAATGCGGTCGTAAATCCCGCCACGCACAAATCCAGACCCCTTGAAAGAGCCCTGGCCGTTTGCAACCACGAAAATGGCATGCTCATTTGGCTTCAGGTCTTCCATCAGGCGCCGGTAAGCGTGCTCGCCCAGCAGGCTTTTGCCGATCGTTGGCGCATTGAGGTAGCCGAAATACAGGTCGATATAAGGTTGACCATTGTCTGGAACACCCACTTCTTCCGCTTCGACCTGCAGATGCTGGATGCTGCCTTCCTTCACCAGCGCTGCCCAGTCCAGTTTTTCGTCCAGCGCGGTAAAGCGCGCGGGCGGTTTGGGCACGCTCTTGATGATGCCGACCTGGCTGGCAATCGCATAGGCGCTGCGCGATATCACCTGATTCTCGGCGATCACGGTTACGGTCGCGCCGCTCACGCCGTCCAGGCTGATCGTGCCGCCCTTGCCGCTTCCCTGACCGATTTCCATTTTGGCATCGGCAGCCTTGCCGATATATTGGCGGATGAACTCGACCAGCGTCGATTCTGGAATACCGGCCAGAAGAATCGGTTCCGAGTGCTTCAAAATCCGCACACCGGTAATGATGCCGGCCATATCCATGCCGATCAGCGTAACCATCGGCTTGCCCGAATAGGCGGGAATATCCACGATGTCGGTGGACAGAAATACATAGCCCATCAGGCGCGTCTTGCCCTCTACCAGCGCATACGCCTCGACATAGCTCGGACTTCCTTTGCGCTCGGAGAACTGCTGCGCACCAGGCATGACTTCGCCGCACGGCGCTACCGCGCACAGATCGGGACCGCTCAATGCTTCGGGCGTGAGCTGCGAGTCGTACATCGAGGCATGGGCCATTTGCATGCTCGGCAGTGCCAGGCATGCCACCAGCAGCGCCAGCGAACGAAACAGCCAATGAGTGGAGAAATGAAATAGGTTCATACAGCCAGTGAAAGGTTCAGTTTGTATCGAACATGCGAAACCTTCGTTTCAGCCTTTACCTGACAGGACCGATGAAACCTGGTGCCTGGCAGCAAAGCTCGTCAAGTCGACTAGCGAAGGGCCCGATGCGTCATGTTGTCAATTGAACCTGTTTCATGAATGCCAGCTGATGCAACCGCATTGATGAAAAAAATTCTGAAGCATTGAAGAGCCGGACGCTGCACGGCACATGCCATGCAGCCAATACAAGTACATTGCAAGTACATAGCGGCCGCCATGTTGACGGATGACGATCCGCTGTGCATCTGTGGCGGCTAGGCGAGTTGACGCCTTGCCGCACTACCGATTACGCCTCAACCAGCAGCCGGCTGCGCATTTCAAGGTGCAGCGCGTGGCAGAAGTGAGTGCAGTAAATCCAGTACGCCCCTGCTTTGTCAGCCTTGAACGTGACCGACTTGGTTTCCTGCGGATTGACGATAAAGTTGATGTTGTAGTTCGGGATCGCACAACCGTGCGTCAGATCTTCAACCTTGTCATGGTTCGTCAACGTCAACGTAACCTCGTCGCCCCGTTTGATCTTGATGATCGGCATGCTGAAGTTCGGCGCCTGCGACATCAGCCGGATATGGACCTTGTTGCCCTTGCGCTCGATACCGGCGTCCTCCGGCGTTTTAACCGCATTCGCAAACTCGTCCATATTGTAGATCTGGCGCGTCTTTACCACGTCGCGCCGCACGATGATTGCATCATGCGGTTCCGGATAGGCCGGGTGATCCGCAAGCAGTACCATTTTCTCGCCGCTGATGTCGATCAGCTGCTCGGTTTCCGAATGCAGCGGGCCGACGGGCAGGAAACGGTCTTTCGAAAACTTGTTTCCCGAGTTGAAATACTTGCCGTCGGCTTCCTTGGTCTCGCCCATCGACGAAAAACCATGGCCCGGCTGGTAGTGGACGTCGATGCGGTCGACGATGAACTTCGCATTCTTGTCGCCCTTGAAGTGGGCAATCGAATTGGCAACATTCCACTTGACGACCTGGCTGTCGAGGAACAGCGATGTGTACGCATTGCCCTTGCCATCGAAACCGGTATGCAAGGGGCCGAGACCGATTTCCGGCTCCGCGACAACGGTGTCGCGCTCTTTGCCGAGTCCGCCTTCAAACCATTTCATTACCAGTTCGAGATCGATGACGGACGCGGTCGGCGACAGCTTGCCGGAACAGACAAAGTATTTGCCGTCCGGTGAAGCGTTCACGCCATGCGGGTTCTTGCCGACCGGGACGTAGCAGGTGAGCGAAGTCTTCGGATCCTTGTTGACTGCCTTGCGGCCATCGACTACCGGCACCTTGGAGCTGCCGATGGTGGTGAATTTGCCATCCTTGATCGCCTGCTCGACACGGGCGACGTGCAGGAACAGGCATGCGTCATGTTCGGACGACATCATGCCGGCCAGGTCGGCTGCGTTCTCGACGTTGTACTGGTTGGTTGCAACCAGCTTGCCGTCATACGAAGTTGCAACCAGATCCATGTTGCCGTCGACGCGCACTTGCCAGCGTACTTCCATGGTTGCCGCATCAACGCAGCTGAACAGTCCGCCCCATTTGCTCGGATCGTCCAGATCACGGCCGTCGTTCGGCAGTGGAATGTGGAATTCGGCGCCGCAGAACACGCGCGTGGTGTAGTTGATCTTTTCATCCACCGGATCGCGCTTGTCCGGGAAGATGCCGTGGAAACCCATCACGTTGGGCAGTTCGGTAATCTTGTCGACTTCCATCGTATCCATGCGAATACGTGCGATGCGCGAATGGATCTTGTCGTTGACGAAGAGCCAGCGTCCGTCGTAGGTGCCATCCTTGTAGCTGGCGTGCACGTGGTGCGTGTCGCCGGTGGTGTATTTCAGGCTACCGTCGGGCTTGGTGCCCATGATCGCCTTGGATTCGTTGGTGATACCCCAGCCGACCATTGGGTCGATGTTGAACACCGGGATGCGGCGCAGTTCGCGGCCGGAAGGCAAGCCGATGATGCGCGCCTCACCGGAATGTCCGCCGCTGGAAAAAATATAGTATTCATCCAGCTGTCCCGGCTCAACTGCATGTCCGCCGCCTGCATGCTTGGCACCTGCGGCCGGAGCGCCTGCCGCAGGTTTTGCCACCGCCTGCTCCTTGCAACCGCCCAATGCCAGCGATACGCCAGCCATTCCCAGCAATGCACTCTTGCCAAGGAAACGCCGCCGATTTTCCACCAACGGAACCTCCTTGTTGTCGGCCGAGGGTTTGTTAATCTTGTTCATTCAGTTTTCTCCAACTTACATTGCCGTTAAGTGAGCGATGCGGCGAATCATTTTTTCCGCGTTTGATTTTCTGCACGCGTATTGTTGAATTTCGGAAAACAAAAATACATGACCTAGATCAATTTTTCCGATATGTCCTGAATTTTTCGACCGGAGTGTATATTTCGGTATAGTCATTTATAACTACGTCGACATACCAAATTGTTCTTGATTGGCGAAGAATCCACCCCCTGACATGTGTAAAACGGCGAACTGGAGTTCGCACTGGATTCGAATCACAGCAGGCACCGATATTCGGCAACTGATCAATATCAGCGCGTTGCAGAAAAAAATCACGTACGACAAACACCATCCGCGTGGGATATGTGAGGGATAATCACGGTCCAATGTATGCTTTCAATCAGTAGTATTCGATCTAACAAACGAATAAATTCAGTTGGGTAGCGCCGTGCGGCAAATTGAGGATCAACTGATCGGTTTGCAAGGCGTATTACCGCTGGGTTTTCTGAAGACCGAAGCGGAAAACAATCTGTAATAATTGCAAAAAAGCAATGAGTTGAGACTCTTTTTTAACGATCGTAATAGGTATATGGATGGCGAGATGGCACCGAATGCGCCAATCCCGCGCATTGTTGGCATTGAGGATGGATTCGATTTCAAATGTTGAATCCCAAATGTAACTCGCTGACAACCACGAATCCCTTGAAACTCCCGTCAATACTGGCTTGGCAGCCAGTCTGCCTCAAATAAACCAGACACTACTGCTGCAAAATATGCGTTCACCAGAAAACCTGTATTCCTATCCGAAGCACCGGGACGGACAAATCAAGCCCGCGCCGTTTTTACCGATGTCGCGCGGCGAAATGGACAAACTCGGTTGGGATTCCTGCGACGTGATCCTGATAACCGGCGACGCTTATATAGATCATCCCAGTTTCGGCATGGCCTTGGTCGGACGCCTGCTGGAAGCGCAAGGATTCCGGGTCGGCATCATCAGCCAGCCTGACTGGCTGTCCGCAGATGCATTTCGCGCGCTCGGCAAGCCGAATCTTTATTTCGGTATCACTGCCGGCAACATGGACTCGATGGTCAACCGCTATACGTCGGACAAGAAGATTCGCTCCGAAGATGCATACACGGCCAGCGGCGAGCCGAACAAGCGCCCGGACCGCGCAGTCGTCGTCTACGCGCAGCGGGCGCGCGAAGCCTATCCCGACACCAACGTGGTAATCGGCAGCATCGAAGCGAGTCTGCGCCGCATTGCCCATTACGATTACTGGTCGGACAAGGTCCGGCGCTCGGTATTGCCGGATTCGAAGGCCGATATCCTGATTTTCGGAAATGCGGAACGCGCGCTGGTCGCGCTGACGCATCGCCTGGCCGCCGGCGAATCGATCAAATCGATACGGGATTTGCGCGGCACCGCTTTCATGGCTCCGGCCGGCTGGAAGCCGGCCGAAGGCTGGACTGAAGTCAATTCGACGCGTGTCGATACGCCGGGCCGCATCGAGCCGCATCCCGATCCTTACGAAATGAAATCGAAGGAAGACGCCAGTTGCAAGACTGAAAAGCCGGTCGAGCGACCGGTACTGATCCTGACGCGCGAA
>JAKFFO010000116.1:0-9660 GCA_036675035.1 Oxalobacteraceae bacterium | reverse complement strand
CATCCATGGCGTGCGCCGCAAGCTCGGCACCGACTTCATCCAGAACGTGCGCGGCGTCGGCTATTTCATACCGAAGCCGGAACCGGAATCACAACTGCAGTCACAGCCATGACCTCGATTCGCGCACGGCTGTCGATCTTCCTGCTGCTCGCCGCGATATTCACCGCGCTGGTGATCGGCATGATCACCTATCGCTATACGCTGAAGGAAAACGAGGCGCTGTTCGATTACCAGCTGCGCCAGATTGCACTGTCGCTGCGCGACCAGGGATTCATTGCGCGTCCGGGACTCGGCTACAACCTGGGTGAGGACGGGATGGAAGTGGTGGTGCGCATCCTTACCGCCAACGGCGCGGCTCTATACCTGTCGCATCCGGGCAATCCGTTGCCGGACCGGATCACGCTGGGTTTTTCCGATATCGATGCCGGCGGCCGGCGCTGGCGCGTGTACGGCATGGCCACCAGGGACCGGATCATCGAGGTGGCCCAGCCGCTGGATTTGCGGCGCGATCTGGCAGCGGCAGCAGCGCTGCGCAGTCTTGCGCCGCTGCTTGCATTCGCACCATTGATGGCGTTGCTGATCTGGTGGCTGGTCAAAAGTTCGCTGTCGTCGCTGCAGCGCCTGGCCACCGAAGTGGCGCGGCGCGATGCGCGGACACTGGAGGAAGTCAGCGCCGCCGGCGTGCCGAGCGAAATCGCGCCGCTGGTCGGCGCGCTCAATTCATTGCTGGCCCGACTCAAGCGCGCGTTTTCCAGCCAGCGCGCATTTGTCGCGGATGCGGCGCATGAATTGCGTTCACCGTTGACCGCGTTGAAGCTTCAGTTGCAGTTGCTCGACCGTGCGAAAAACGAAACGGACCGGACGCAGGCGCTGAGGAACCTCGACGAAGGCGTGGACCGGGCCACGCATTTGATCGAACAGTTGCTCACCGCGGCACGCACCGATCCGAATGACACCAGCGTTCCATTGCAGCCGACCGACCTGGCCGAACTGGTCCGGCGGACCATCGCGGAAATGTTCATTTTTGCGCGCGAGCAGAAGATCGATATCGCGCTCGATGCGCCTGAACATGCGATGATTTCAGGCTCTGACGCAGCCCTGCGTACGCTGGTGCGCAATCTTGTCGACAATGCAATCCGATATACGCCCGCACACGGCCAGGTTGCCGCCGGCATATCGGTCGACCGCGACCATGTGCTATTGACCGTGGAGGATTCCGGCCCGGGTATTCCCGAAGAAGACCGCAAGCGGGTATTCGATCGCTTTTATCGCAAGGACCAGAATGAGCAGACCGGCAGTGGATTGGGACTTGCGATCGTCAAGAATATCGTCGAACAGCATGGTGGCCGGATCGAACTCGGCACATCACGCCTCGGCGGGCTGCGCGTCGCTGTTGCATTCAGGCTGATTTCATGAATATAGCCGAGATTTAAGTCCTGCTTAAGTTTCGTTCCCTAAGATTCAGGCATACCGAATTTTCGGCCTGTCTCTTGAAAGGAAACGAGGATGAAACTTAAATCACTTTCTCTGGCATTGATCACCGCCGGTGTCGTTGCTACCGGCACCGCCGGCGCAGTCGGCTGGACCCAAACCGGCTGGTTCGACAAAAAGCCGGTCGCCGCGCAGGACAATGCTGCTCCAAAGGCAGCACCGACGGCCTCGGCGATCGGGCCCATGACGGCACCGAACTACCGCGCGATCGTTGAGCAATACGGACCGGCCGTAGTCGGCATCAATACGCAAGGCACGACCAAGACTGCTGCCGGCGGCATCCCGGAAGGCATGTCGGACGATCCCTTCTTCCGGTTCTTCCGTGATATGCCAGGCTTCAACGGGCAGATGCCGCGCAACGAAGCGCCGACGCGCGGAGTAGGTTCGGGATTCATCATTAGCAAGGACGGCTTGATCCTGACCAACGCGCATGTGGTGGATCAGGCGGACGAAGTGACCGTGAAGCTGAGCGATCGGCGCGAATACAAGGCCAAGGTATTGGGAAGCGACCCGGCAACCGACGTGGCGGTGCTGAAGATCGATGCCAGCGACCTGCCGGTTGTCAGCATGGGTGATGCATCCAGACTCGGTGTCGGCGATTATGTGCTGGCAATCGGCTCGCCGTTCGGGTTCGAGCAAAGCGCCACCGCCGGTATCGTCAGCGCCAAGGGCCGGTCATTGCCGGGAGACGGCTACGTGCCGTTCATACAGACCGACGTTGCAGTCAACCCGGGCAATTCCGGCGGTCCGTTGTTCGACACCAACGGCAACGTGGTCGGAATCAACTCGCAAATTTACAGCCGATCCGGCGGTTACCAGGGCGTGTCGTTTGCGATACCGATCGATGTGGCGTTGCGCGTCAAGGAGCAGATCGTGACCAACGGCAAGGTATCGCATGCGCGGCTTGGCGTATCGATCCAGGAACTGAACCAATCGCTTGCCGAATCGTTCAAGCTCAAGCAGCCGAACGGTGCGCTGGTTTCATCGGTGGCGCCGGGCAGTGCAGCGGCCAAGGCCGGTCTCGAATCGGGCGACGTGATCCTGGGGTTCAACGGGCAGCCGATCGAACGGTCGGGCGACTTGCCTGCGCTGGTAGGCGCGTCCCGTCCGGGCGACAAGGCGACGCTGGAAGTGTGGCGTTCCGGTAAAAAGATTGAATTGCCGGTAGTGCTGGGCGAAGCGAAAGCGCAGCTTGCTTCAGCCGAACAGGACGCCGGCGGCGCGCCGCAAGGCAAGCTCGGAATGGCGGTGCGTCCGCTGACCGGGGAGGAAAAAGCCGCAGTCAACCTGGCGTCCGGCGTGCTGGTCGAACAGGTTGGCGGACCGGCGGCACGCGCCGGGATCGAACCGGGCGATATCGTGGTCGCGGTGAACGGCACGCCGGTCAAATCGATCGAGCAGCTGCAGGCGATGGTCGCCAAGGAAGACAAGCACCTCGCGCTGCTGATTCAGCGTGACGGCTCGAAAATCTTCATCCCGGTTCCGCTGGGCTGATCGTTGCGTCCGTGATTCGCCGCCCGGCGATGATCGGACGCACTTCAAGCAAACAGGCCTGCTCATGGTGAGCAGGCCTGTCATCAAATCCACCGCATCTCTACCTGCAGATACTTGGATTCCTTCGGCCGTGCGGCCTTTATCTTCGCGGGCCGCGATATCACGGCGCTAAGAATTCACATCCTTCATCCCCAGCCTCGTCATTTCCATCATGCGTTCCGGTGTCATGAAACAACGGGGCATCAGCCCAGGCTTGGGAAATGAAATACTGACGCTCCGTCCGTTCCACGGATACGGCAAAAAGGCCCGTACTTCCGCTGCACCTGTCTACTCAGGACGGCGCAAACGATGAAGCCGTACAAACCAAGGCTCCAGTAGACATACAGCTGTCCGGTACGTGAGCTATCATGGCTAACGCGCAAGTGTGCCAGTGAACTTAACTGCGCAACATCAACCTATGAACACTTCCAAGCGGGATCATTTAGTCGAACAATTCTCAGGCAAGCCGGAGCCACAACTCGTTTCAATCGAAATTTTTTTTGACGGGAATGATGATCTTGGCTCAATCGGATGCAATCTCGGTGACCATCCTGGTATTGACACATTCAGGACGACGTTCGCGCGGCTTTCTGAACGACCAGAAGTAGAGGCGATATATGCGCAGATTGCAGAGGTCGATCCTGGGTGTCTTTTCGCCCAGGCAGGAATTGGCGGCAATCAACGTCCGTTGTGTTGACGGCGTCGATTTGTCGGTATTGAAGATTCGGCACATCGGCGTGAGCAAAGCCAGGATGGCGTCAAACTAAAACGTCAGGTGCCATGGCATCATCAGGGGTTCTGAAAGACCGATAATTGCAAGACCAACCGAACCGTAAATCAAAAGGAGAATTTGATTATGTCCACAGGAACAGTCCGGTTTCATCGCGTGCTTCGTGCGAGCCCCGAGCGTGTCTATCGAGCGTTTTTGAACGCTGACGCAATAGCCAAATGGCTTCCACCATATGGTTTCACCTGCAAGGTTCATCACATGGACCCAAAAGTCGGCGGCACGCACAAGATGTCGTTTACGAATTTCACGACCGGCAACGGCCATTCGTTTGGCGGCGAATATCTTGAGCTCGTGCCATTCGAAAAAATCCGGTATACGGACAAGTTCGACGATCCGAACCTGCCTGGAGATATGCAGACGACAATATCCTTAAAGCAGGTATCGTGCGGAACGGAACTGAGCATAGTGCAGGAAGGGGTGCCTGAGGTAATTCCGCCCGAGTCGTGTTATCTCGGCTGGCAAGAGTCGCTTGCACAGCTTGCGAAGCTCGTCGAGCCGGAGATTCCGGACTAAGGACTCTTGCAATAATAATCTGGCATTTTTGCTGGCCGTAGCGGGCGCGCTGCTGCGTTGTCAGCCCCTTGCAGGGCGCATCTTCGCTTACAAGCGAAGACCATTGCGCAGGCGGATCGCATGCGATCCGAAATCCCTGCTCCACCTTGCAGTGCTCGCACTGCGGCGGCATCGTCACCCTCGATCCCTCTCCATCGAACTTGTACCTGGCGATACAGAACCTGGGACTATCGATCTGGCGAGTCCATAAACTGTATCTTGCTACATACAAGGGAGGCAGATCACTCCCTTCGCCTGTAGGAGAAGGGATGGAATGAGGGCACGCCTTGCCAGCCCCGATTCTGATGCGAACGCGTACCCTCCTATTTATGAGGTGAGTTCTAGAAATATTTTCTGCTGAAAATTTCGACCCAATCCCGCGAATGGCGGCAAACTAAAAATAATTTTCGACACAGCTATTTAAGAGAGTCGGTGCGCTTAAGCTCAAGCGGCGGCGCACGATGAATGACATACAGTTCCTAATCGTTATCAATACAAGCTGAACAGACTTGCCTGTAAAATGCCGGAATGGTTTTCGCATGATCAATGGCCTCTTAGGATGGATCACCGGGTTTTGCATTGCTTGCGATCCATTATCAACACCCTAGGAAATTTACAATGGCCACCGAACAAAATGCCCTCAGTACAGCTTTCATTTCTACCGGTATCGCGGGACTCGACAATATATTGGGCGGCGGCCTGACCAAAGAACGCCTGTATTTGCTCGAAGGCGATCCCGGTGCCGGCAAGACGACGATCGCACTCCAGTTTCTGGTCGAAGGCGCGAAGCGTGGGGAGCCCGTGCTTTACATTACCCTGGCGGAAAATAATGTCGAGCTGCGGGCAGTTGCCGAGTCCCACGGCCTTTCAATGGATGGTGTAACAGTTCATGAAGTCATTCCCGAGGAAAATGTTCTGGATCCGGATGAGCAATACACTGTTTTTCATCCTTCGGAAGTGGAATTGAGCGAAACCAATAAATTGATTCTCTCCCAAATGGAGAAATTGAATCCGACCCGCGTAGTACTGGATTCTCTGTCCGAGTTGCAACTTTTGGCCGGCAACGCATTGCGCTATCGGCGGCACGTATTGGCGTTGAAGCAGTACTTTGCGAAGCGTTCATGCACCGCATTGCTGCTGGACGACAAGACCGCGATCGGTGGTGATCAGCAGGTGCGCAGCATCGCGCACGGCGTCATTTCACTCCAGCATATCGACTCCGAGTACGGCGCCGAACGGCGCCTGGTGCGAGTTCTGAAATACCGCGGGATTGCGTTTCGCCGCGGCCCGCATGATTATTCCATCGTATCCGGCGGGATCGTCGTCTATCCAAGAATCGTTGCCGCGGAGTCGAGAAAGCTATCCAGGCGAGCGCAGATAAAAAGCGGTCTTGCGGCACTTGATGCACTTTTGGGCGGCGGTATCGAAGAAGGTTCAAGCACACTGATTTCCGGTCCGCCTGGCACCGGAAAATCCAGTCTGGCCATGCAATTTGTTCAGGAAGTTACATCGCGCGGCAGTAGCGCGTCGATTTTTTTGTTTGAAGAATCGTTCAATACGCTGTTAAACCGGGCCGAAGGGATCGGTATGGATTTGCGTACCCCGTATGAATCGGGCCTGCTGACGGTTCATCAAATCGATCCGGCCGAAATGTCGCCGGGCGAGTTCACGCATGCCGTTTGTACTGCGGCGGATGGCGGCGCAAAAATCGTTGTCATCGACAGCCTTAACGGCTACCTGAATGCGATGCCCGAGGCGCGCTTTCTGACAACGCATTTACGCGAGGTACTGACTTATCTCGGGCAACGCGGCGTTGTCACATTTCTGATCGGGGTTCAACAGGGAATGGTTGGCACAATGACGACAGGAATCGACGTCAGCTATATGGCCGACAATGTATTGATCCTGCGTTATTTTGAAGCGCGCGGCGCGGTTGCCAAGGCAATTTCGGTATTCAAGAAGCGCGGCAGCCAGCATGAAGCCACGCTGCGGCAGTTCCACATCAAATCAAATGGCATTGAGGTCGGCCCCGTGCTTGATAACTTCCAGGGCGTGTTGACAGGCGTGCCGACCCTGGTCTCAGCATTGCAAGATGGCGGCGAGTCATCCCAGGCAAAATCGTGATCGTGCATCACGGTAGTTTTCCCATCTGACGCAGCGTATGGAAAATCGCGTTCTCATCTATGCGCCTATCGGGAAAGATGCGCGCCTGATATCGCAGGTACTCGAACGGGCTGGCATTGAATGCTTCATCTGCACGCATGTCGCCGAGATCATTGACGAACTCGGCAAAGGTGTCGGTGCGTTCTTCATCGTGGAGGAGGCGCTGAATGCGGAATTCCTGAGGTCGTTCAGCGGGTTCCTTAAATACCAGCAGACATGGTCCGATCTGCCGATCATAGTTCTGAGCAAGCGGGGGCTCGACGCACCCGGGATGCGACGGATTTACCAGGAGTTGGGAAATGTAACGTTGCTGGAACGGCCGGTTCAAAGCGTTACCTTGCTCACTGCGGCAAGCTCGGCGCTACGGGGCCGAAATCGGCAATATGAAATGCGGGAAATCGATCGCCGGAAGGATGAGTTCCTTGCGATGCTCGCGCATGAATTGCGCAATCCTTTGGCTCCTGTCAGTGCAGCATCCGAACTGCTTAAAATTGCGAACCTGGATCAGGATCGGATAAAAGAAACCAGTGAAATCATTTCACGACAGGTAAAGCACATGACCGGGCTGATCGACGATTTGCTTGATGTGTCACGCGTTTCCAGGGGCCGTGTGACGCTTGACCATGCACTGCTCGACGTGCGCAAGATTGTCGCCAATGCGGTGGAGCAGGTTCGCCCGCTCATCGATTCCCGGCGCCATCGGCTTACAGTACAGACTCCGCCTGAATCGGCCTTTGTTCAAGGCGACCAGAAGAGGCTGATTCAGGTCATCAGCAATCTATTGAACAATGCCGCCAAATTCACGCCGGACGGCGGCAGCATCGGATTATCCCTGAACGTCGATAGCAGGAACGTGGTGTTTACCGTGACGGACAACGGTATCGGCATGGCGCCGAACATGATCGACCATGCCTTTGAGATGTTTTCCCAGGCAGAGCGAAGCTCGGATCGCTCGCAGGGCGGGCTGGGCATCGGCCTGTCTTTGGTTAAAAGCCTGGTGGAGCTGCACTTTGGCTCGGTGGCTGCGCACAGCGCAGGCATCGGAAAGGGAAGCACGTTTTCGATTACGCTGCCGCGCATTGCTTATTCCGACGAGTTGCTGACACAGACTCACAGCACCGAGACACCGCCGTCGGCAAAACGCCGGCGCATGCTGCTTGTGGACGATAATTTCGATGCAGCACGCATGCTGGGCATGTTTCTGGAGTCGGCAGGGCATGAGGTTTTTATTGAGCATAGCGCCAGCAGCGCGTTGGAAAGAGGGCGGGCAGAAGCCCCCGATGTTTGCCTGCTCGATATCGGGCTTCCGGATATTGACGGTAATGAACTTGCAAAGCATTTTCGCGCGCAGCCGGAAACGGCGAAGTCAGTCCTGATTGCGATCACAGGCTACGGTCAGGAGCCGGATAGAAAAAGAACTGCCGAGGTCGGATTTCACCATCACTTTGTCAAGCCGGTCGATATGGAAAAGCTGCTTGAGATACTGGCCGAACTGGAGGTTACCGATTACGAGGGTTGAGCGGAAAATCAAATTCGCACGAGTCTGGCGCGTCACCCCGGACGCGCTCAGAAACTCCGCGTCAAACTGAAGCCCGCAAGGAAGCCCAACGCCGTCACCATCCCGGCGAAATCGTGTGTCTCCTCGAATGCTTCCGGGATCATCGTATCCACCAGCATGGCCAGGATGCCGCCCGCCGCGACCGCCGAAGTGGCGGCAATCGTGTTCGGCGATACGTTTCGGAACAGTGCATAACCAGCCAGCGCGCCGATGCCGCACGCGAGTGCGATGCTGCCCCAGACTACAAAGATATATCGCGTCGAACGCCCGGCGTTCCGCATGCCGGCTGCGCTGGACAAGCCCTCCGGAAGATTCGACAGAAAAATCGCCACCACAACCGAGATGCTGACCGCGCCGCCGTGCAGCATGCTCAGGCCGATCACGATCGATTCGGGTATTCCGTCGAGCAGGGCGCCGAACGCAATGGCCAGTCCGCTCCCCTTGTTTTCCAGTTCGGATGGTTGCCGGCTGCCGGAACGCTTGCGGTGTCTGGCTCCCTGCCGGGCCAGCAACCAGTTCGCGCCGGTGAACACGGCGGCACCTGCGAGAAAGCCGGCGGCGGTGGCGTCGAAGCCGCCGATCCGGTACGCCTCTTCCATCAGGTCGAACGAGAGCATGGAAATCAATATGCCGCTGCCGAACGCCATGATGGCCGCGACCAATCGCTGCGGTACATGAATCACGCAGGCGACTGCGGCCCCGATGAGGAGCGCCGCGCCCGCCAGACTTCCCCACAATCCAGCCTGTAACCAGACCGGAATCATGCGGACGGACGGCCGGTATCACCATGCATCATGGCCGATGCGCCTGCAGGCATCGATTGGGAGCCATGCCGGGATTCACTTTTCCGCCATCAGGTGTTTTGCCAGCGCCTGAAATGCGCTGTCGGTCAGCGGCAGTGTTTCGACGCTCGCGGCGACCGGGTGCGAAGAAAACTTCGCGACCACCATTTCCGCCAGCGGATCGATGTACAAGCGTTGGCCGTAGATGCCGCGCCCGTCGACCACGCCGTGGTCGTTGTGCGATACCCACCACATGTTGCGATAGGAATATCCATGATAGCCGAGCACGTCTGGATAGCCGCCCCTTGCGAACTTGGCCTGGTCGCTACCGGCGCGTATGTCCCTGACCACTGCCGGCGGAACCACCTGTTCGCCGTTGCAGCGGCCGTCGCACCGCATCATTTCACCGAAGCGCGCCAGATCGCGCAGGGTGACATGCAGGCCGCCGCCGCTTGCCTCGGTGCCGATCGAGTCGACCTGGAAATACGCATCGTGCTCGGCACCGATTTTCTGCCAGATCCGTTCCGAGACCAGCGTTGCGATCGATGTATCCGTCACGCGCCGCAGTATCCATGCCAGCACTTCGGTATTCACGGTCTTGTACGCAAACACATCGCCGTGCTCCCCTTCTTTCTTGAGCGTACCGAGAAATTCGTAAAACGTCGCCGGCCCGGCCACACCGGCTTTTCGCGGGCTCATGCCGCCGGCGCGCGAGTAGTCCCATATCTCCGCATTCCTGTCCGCATAGTCTTCCGAATAACGTACGCCGATCTGCATGTCCATCAGGTGGC
>JAKFFO010000154.1:0-1530 GCA_036675035.1 Oxalobacteraceae bacterium | reverse complement strand
CGGCAACCCCGCGGCGCTCGCCGGTCTCGCCCGCTGCCAGATCGCCAAGGGGCGCCTGGCCGCGGCGCGGGAGACGCTGCAGCGCGTACCGGTCGAGCACACCAATCACGTCGAGGTCGACGGCGCCCGCGCGGCGCTCAGCCTGGCGGAGGAGTCCGGCACGCTCGCCGACCCGGGTCAGCTGAACGCGCGCCTTGCCGCCGACGAGAACGACCACGCGGCGCGTCTCGATCTGGCGACCGCCCTGTTTCGGATTCTCCAGGAATCGTTCAACAATGTAGTACGACATGCCCAGGCGGCAAATGTGCGCGTCGAAGTTCATCGCGACGACGAACATGTTTTCATGACCATCACCGACGATGGCATCGGATTTTTCCCCGATTGCCGGCGCAAGGCAAATTCATTCGGCTTGCTGGGAATTACCGAACGCGTCAATGCATTACAGGGTGAACTGACTATCGGCAGCAATCAGGAAGACGGAACCATCCTCAGCATTTCCCTTCCTTTAATCCACTCAGAACCGACATAGCTACGTCCTGGCTACGCCCGGCTTCAACCTTACTCGGTTTCCTCGATCCAGGCAGCCTGAATCGCTTCCAGGATTTTCTCGCCCGAGCGTTTGGGATCGTCATCAAATCCATCCAGCTCGCACACCCATTTGTGCAAGTCTGTAAAGCGCACGGTCAATGGATCTACATCCGGAAACTTGTCATGCAACTCTTCCGCGATGCGAATGGTATCGGTCCATTTCATGTCAGCTCCCGTTTGTTTTAATTGCCGGAATGATCGGCATCAGTGGTTTTCACTGACCTGGTTGATCGTGTATTTCGGTATTTCGACGACCAGGTCTGCATCGCCCACCAGCGCTTGGCAAGACAGGCGCGAAGTTGCTTCCAGCCCCCAGGCCATGTCGAGCAAGTCCTCTTCCTTTTCCTGCGGCTCATTCAAGGAATCGAAACCCTCGCGTACCACGATATGACAGGTGGTGCAGGCACAGGATTTTTCGCAGGCATGCTCGATTTCGATATCGTGTTCGAGCAGCGTGTCGCACACGGTTTTGCCTTTGGTGGCTTCAATTACAGCGCCTTCCGGGCACAAGCTTGCATGGGGGAGAACGACGATCTGGGGCACGGAATAACCTCAATAAAAAAATGTAATTTTTGCTGCCTGCTTGTTGCTTATTTTCAGGCGCCAGGTCAGGCGATCTCATCGAGCTTCTTGCCGGAAAGTGCCTGGCGCACGCTGCGATCCATTCTCCTGGCGGCAAACTCTTCGGTGCCGTTTGCCAGTGCCTGCACCGCTGCCTTGATTGCGTCATGGTCAGTGCCTTGCGCCTGCTGGCGCACCTGCTCGACCAGCGCCAGCATTGCCGAGCGTTCGTCGTCCGACAGCAAATTGGCATCGGCTGCCAGCGCCGATTCAGTCGCCGAGACAATCCGCTCGGCTTCAACCTGCTCTTCGCGCAAGGCGCGCAGCTGCATGTCGACATCGGCCGACTCGAATGAATCCTGCAGCATTTGCGCGATGTCC
>JAKFFO010000017.1:0-44785 GCA_036675035.1 Oxalobacteraceae bacterium | reverse complement strand
GAACTGATTCGCTGCATCTTACCTTTTTGCAATAGGTCTAGTAAGCTGCTTACGCTTAAAGTCTGCATGTTTTTGCAGATTAATGCTGCTAATTACCATCGTCTCCCATATATATGGGAGACGATGATGTGCGGACGATTGGCAACGACTTGCTTGGCAAAGCTACAGCTCACCAAGTCGTTAACCTGCAAAATTAAGGCGCGAATGTAATTCGTTCCCCGCTGATCAAGGAATCGAACATGTCAAATGCAACGATGTGGGCTCCAAAGCCGTGGCTTGCCGCAGTGCTTGGCGCGATATGGCAACCCGGCGGAATGCTGTATGGCGCTTCGGTCGGGTGGGCGATTGGATACTTTTTTGCTGCACTGGTAGTCGCAATCGTGGCGCTGATCTATTCCAGCCAGCCTGTTGTCGGTATCGTTTTGCACGTTTCGTTGATGACGATTTGCGCGGTTCATGCTTACCGCAGAGCCAAACAGTATCAATCGGTTGCGCAGCGTCCCTGGTACAGCAAGCTATTTGGAATAGCGTTGCTTTACATTCTGATGGCGATACCACTCGTATTGTTCAGGACGTTTTTGTATGAGCCTTTCCGTTTTCCGTCTGCATCCATGACGCCAAGCATTCCGCGCAATGCGCATCTGATTGCAAGCAAATGGGGTTACGGAAATTATCAGGCATACGGGGTCCCGGTTCTAAGGACCGCTATCACGGCGCCATTGCAGCGCGGCGATCTGGTGGTGTTTGCGAATCCGATTGACCCAAGCACGAATTACGTAAAACGCCTGATCGGGCTGCCCGGCGATCATATTGTTTATAGAGACAAAATTCTCTCGATTAATGGCGCCCAGATTAAGCGCGAAGAGCAGGGTGAACATCTGGATCAGGATGAGCTCAGATACTTCAAAATGTTTAGCGAATCGATTGGCGAAAAATCTTACTCAATCATGATCGACGAAAGCGTATCCACCGCACCATTAAAGGTCGGAAATTTTCCTCATAAAGAGCTTTGTCAATACGACGCTACGGGCTTTTCCTGCAAAGTGCCACTGCAAAGCTACCTGGTGCTGGGAGACAATCGAGACAACAGTTACGACAGCCGCTATTGGGGCTTTGTGCCTGCGGCGAACATGGTAGGTGTCGTCAAATATGTGTTTTAGCGTAATAATCAAAGAATAATCAAAGGGGTCAGGCTCGTAGATTAATTTCAATGCGAGCGCGGCCCAAAGAGAAAAACACTGCAATTGGGGGGAGTGTGAGCCAAGACCGATATGAGCTTCTTGCAAAACGTCTGGAAGTCGATGCGACTGTTGACCCGGACCCGTTCCGCAGAAAAGTGATCTTGATCAGCGGTGCAGCGTATGCCGTGATGTTCGGCTTGCTTGCAGCGCTGGCGTTGCTGATATTTTTTGGAATCAGCTGGTCTTATTCCCGGCATAGTACCGTCAACATGATCAGACTCGGCTTGTTTGCAATCGTGATGGCGCCGGTCTTCTTTGTCGTGCTGCGCATGTTCTTCATGAGGCTGCCGCCGCCCGAAGGTCGGTCATTGAACCGGCAGGAGGCACCAAATCTGTTTGCGGTGCTGGACAAGATGCGCAAGCGCTT
This sequence comes from Oxalobacteraceae bacterium, assembly GCA_036675035.1. Taxonomy (GTDB): domain Bacteria; phylum Pseudomonadota; class Gammaproteobacteria; order Burkholderiales; family Burkholderiaceae_D; genus MESE01. Next base: position 43,177 of record JAKFFO010000017.1, on the reverse strand, counting down.
GAAAGGCCCTCCGATCCATCATGTCGTCATTGACGACGAGTACAACGCCGCGATTTTCCAGCGTCCGAGATGGGGATTGTTCGGCGGGCACACCAATTATCTGATCCTGGGTTTGCCGTATATGTTGAGCACGACACCGAAGGAAATGCTCGCGGTTGTCGGTCACGAATACGGGCACCTGTGCGGCAATCATGGCAAAGTCACCGCATGGGTGTATCGGCAACGGCGCACATTCGGTGCGCTATACAACCAGATCGCCGACAACGCGGAAACGAATTGGATCAACACAGGCATGGCCAGCATGCTGGCCAAGTTCATGCTGTACTACAACGCGCATACGTTTGTACTTTCGCGTCAAAACGAATACGAAGCAGATCGGACTGCCACCGAACTGGTCGGCGCTTCAGCCAACGCCAGCGGCCTGATCCGGGGAGCGCTGCTCGGGCGCTGGATTGATCAGGAGTTCTGGCCAACGCTGTTCAAGCAAGCCAATACCGCGGCCAAACCGGTATTCATGCCTTACACGGCGATGCGCACCGCGTTCAAGGCGAGCTATTCGCAGTGGGCTACCAAAGAGCGGCTGAGCGAAGCGATGAGCGAGAGATCCGGAGTGCATGACACCCATCCGGCACTGCGCGATCGTCTCGATGCGATGGAGCGAGAGGCTGCGTTACCGGATGTCGTCGAAGTGACAGCTGCCGATGCGCTGCTGGGCACCTCTGCAAAGACGCTGATCGCGGAGTTCGATCAAGCCTGGTGGGAAAAAGAGAAAAAAGACTGGAATTCGCATTTTCAATACGTGACCCGGTCTAAGACACGACTGAATGAACTCACTGGCCAGGCACTGAGTGATCTGAAGCTGCATGACCTCCAGGAACTGGCGATGTTGAGCGCGGAGTTCGCTACGCCTGGCTCGGCTAAATCGGTGTTGGAGCATTTGCTGCGTCAGCCAGGCGGCCCGTTTCCCAAGGCTGCCTATCGGTATGGTTGCCTGTTGCTTGAGGAAGGAAACGCCGGCGGACTGGAGCACTTGCGTTCTGCCGCCGACGCCGACCGGAGTCTCACAGAATCCGTTTCTCGCGCTGGATACACCTACTTATACAAAAACCGTAGTGAGGAAAGCGCTCAGCAGTGGTGGGAAGAAATCATGCCTGCCGAAGCGGATGTCGAATGAAACTCTGCAGTAACTAAAAGTACTGGAAGAGCCAGGTTCGAATAAATTTCGGTCCGACATAATCGACCGCACGACCGTACGACCGGGGTCAGGCCTCTACTTTTTCCTCAAACCCAATCTGGGTGATTATCATACTCACCCGCGCACCGACAAGCCAGGCGGTCTTGCAATCCTTGTCATCGGATGCCTGACCTCGTGATAGGCCAACGCAATTGCTCGTCACGATCTAGGCACTGCCGCAAATATCCCACCAACGGCATTACCCTGCGTTGATGCTGGACTCTGAAGGAAAAATTGGGGACCTGGCCGCGAGTTCTCAAGGGGACTGACCGGGGACTGTGCGGCGCGCAGCATGCATGAGCCGGGAGGATCAGACCGCTCATGAGCTGGAAAGTTAGAGAAAGAATTTGAATCGCAAAGGCTTGATCATGGTTGCTTCGGGCTTCATAGGCCCGATGCGATATTGGCTGCTCAATGAGGCATCTTCATGGCCGATAGCGGCGCCGCGCCGCTATCGTTTTCAGATCCCCGGACCAATTCACAGGTGAAGCCGGGAATCATCAGCATGTGTGCATGCATTTATGCCGGCACCGTTGCCGTTTCCAGCGCCGTGCATATCGCATCGACATGGCGATGATCCGTGCCGCAACATCCGCCTACCACGTTGAGCTGAGGAAGCAATAATCTCAGTTCGCGATATTGCACGCCCAACTCGGCCGGATTTCCGGCATCGAGCTCGGTACTTTCGTCGAGCTCCGCATGACTGCGCCTGGACGCATTGGCGCGCAGGCCCCGTATGCGTTTGGTCCATGCGCCGCCATCGCCCAGCACATGCGCGAAGTGCTCCGGATGCGCACAGTTGATCATGTAATAGGCCGGATATGCGCCGGTTTCCGCATCGGTACGTGCGATGGCATCGGCGAGCGTATCGCCTGACGGCAATTTGCCGTCGGTTTCCAGCGTAAAGGAAATCGCTACCGGCATTGCACATGCCTTGGCGGCGGCAGTGATGCCGATCGCTTCTTCGACGTAGTTCATGGTGAACGCAGCCACCATGTCGGCATCGGTCTGCGCAAATGTTTCTATTTGCAGAGCATGGTAATGTTGCGCCTCGCTGGCGGTCATGTGTGCACCGACCTGATAGCCGTCTCCGCGCGGTCCGAGATTGCCGCTGATTACGATTTTGGTCTGCGCATTTTCGTAAGCGTCACGAATCTCAAGCATCAGGCCGATTGCCTTGCGGTTCGCATCGGCCAGCGCCGCAGCATCGTAACCGAGCTTCGTTCCCCAGTCCGAATTGGCACGCCACGTCGGACTTTCCAGAATCAGGCCAAGACCATGCGCACGGGCTATTTCGGCATACTGCTTGAAATAGGCACGCAGTCGCTCAAGCCCTCCGTCATCCTTCAACAGGTCGAAGGATGCAAATGCCGGCAACTCCAATCCTTCGTGGAATATCAGTACGGTTTCCAATCCGGCGTCGGTCACGAATAATTGGTCCGTGAGCTGCGGCAAGCGATGTCTATATTTGCTCATTTCAATTCTCCTTTGGAAAGGTGGGTTGGCATAGTCCGGACATGCTCGACAGCATTTCCGTGCATGGCCGGGCAGCATCCAAAACAAACTGGCGTCCAGGCGTCGTCTGGAGTTAAATGTGATGAGCACAAGATACGCCTGCATGACATGATCAACCCAAGTCATTTCGGCTATTAACAGGACAAATCAGCCATGCGCAATTCACAACCGCCTGCCACCGTCGCGATTCTTGCGTTCCCTGAGACGACCGCCTCCGTGCTGTACGGAATGTATGACTTGTTCAAGTCCGCCGGGCGCGACTGGGGAACGATTGTCGATGGTCATCCGGGGAGCGATCTGCTGCGACCGCTGATCGTCGCCAGGCGCACCGATGCATTCGTCGCGGCAAACGGCGTGCACATCACGCCGCAGGCTTCCTTCGCGGACTGCCCGGCTCCGGATATCGTATGCGTGCCGGAATTGATGGTCCCGCCAGGCGAGTCGCTGGACGGACGTTTTACCGATGAAATCGACTGGCTGGTGCAATGCCATGCGGCTGGAGCGACGCTCGCAACCGCATGCTCAGGCGCGCTGCTGTTGGCAGAGGCCGGATTACTGGATGGCCATGAGGCCACTACCCATTGGGCCTATTGCAATATATTGCGGCAGCGATATCCGGCCGTGAAAGTGCGCACACAACGAGCATTGGTCATTTCAGGCGAAGGACACCGGCTCGTCATGGCCGGCGGCGGAACGTCATGGCTTGATCTGGCGTTGTACCTGATAGCGCGTGCAAGCGGCACCGATGCGGCCATGCAGGTTGCGAAGTTGAACCTGATCGATTGGCACGACATCGGACAACAGCCGTTCGCACGACTGGTCCAATCGGCACAGGTCGATGATGCCGTCATCGCGCGCTGCCAGATATGGATCGCCGATCACTACCGCGAACCATCCCCGGTTACAGCTATGATCCGCCTCAGTGGAATTGCGGAGCGGTCATTCAAGCGGCGGTTTGAACACGCAACAGGCATGTCGCCGCTTGCGTATGTGCACACGCTACGCATGGAAGAAGCCAAGCAAATGCTCGAGGCAGGCGACGAGCCGATCGAGGCGATTGCAAACGAAGTTGGTTATGAGGATGCCGGGTTTTTCAGCCGCTTGTTCCGGCGCAGTGTCCAGTTGACACCGGCTCAATATCGCAAGCGTTTCGGATCGATGCGCAAGGCATTGGAGATGCGCCCGAAAGGAAATTAACACCCCTTTAGGGTCAACCCATTTAGAACCCCTTTAGGGTCAGGTATCCACATTTGCCTGTCGCGGAAAAGGCGAAAGGGGAGCCCTGAGCCTCATGGCTGACTCCGAGATTCACGATCCCGAGGTTCCGGAGCTTGAAAGGTGAGGGTCAGGTCTCCTCTTTTGCCGTTTCCATTAAACGGGCCAGGCGCGCATTAAAAAACATCCGAGGCTGGCCGTTTAATGATCTTCTGAACAGTATGGAAAGGAGTCCATGCTTTTGGCAAATGCTGCAGTCGACAGGTGATGAGATTAGTGGATCGAGCGGTTTCGACACCAGGACACAAATTCATCGGGGGGTAAGGGCCTGCTAAACAGGAAACCTTGCACCTGGTCGCATCCGTGATCGCGCAAGAAGTCCATTGCTTCTTCGGATTCGATGCCTTCTCCGACCACCTTCAGGTTGAGCGTGCGTCCGAGTCCGATGATTGCTTCGGTAATGGACCGGCTGCTCTGGTTATCCGCCATTTTGCGGATGAATGATTGGTCGATCTTCAACTTGTTCAGCGGCAGGTTGCTCAGATGGCTCAGGCTGGAGTAGCCGGTACCAAAGTCGTCCAGCGCGATCCCGATGCCCATGGCCTGCAGCCGGTTAAGTATCTTCACAGTGTCCGGGACATCGTCCATGATGGCGCTTTCCGTCACCTCGATCTGCAGGAATGCAGGATCAACATCAAACTCCTTTATCGCATCCGCCAGCATGGAAACAAACCCAGGCTGCCGAAACTGCATCGGCGAGACATTGATTGCGATAGGCACCGGTGACAGGCCCGCATCGCGCCAGTATCCATGCTGAACACAGGCTTGCCGTACAACCCAATCGCCAATCCGGCTCATCAGTCCTGTCGACTCGGCTACCGAAATGAATTCTGTCGGACCGAGCAAGATGCCATCCTCGGCAGGAATACGAATCAATGCTTCCACCGCAATCAGCTCACGGCTTTGCGTATCAAGGATCGGCTGATAATAAAGCGCCAGCCGGTTGTTCTCCACGGCGTGCTTGAGCAAGACTTCCAGGCGCAGCAGGCTATTGGCATCATTAATCAGACTCGTGGAATAAATTCTTATGTTATTGCGCCCGTCTTTTTTTGCCGCATACATCGCCATATCGGCACAACGGATCAACAGCTCGAGATCCATCGCATGCTCCGGGAACAGACTGATGCCGATCGAAGGCGAGACCGTCAGCTGCAGCGTCCCGATCGAGATCGGCTCGCCGATTGCCTGCAGCATATGCTGTGCGGCGACGGCCGCATGCCTGGCTCCGCCAATGCGCGGCAGCACCACGATGAATTCGTCGCCGCCGAGCCGGCTGACGATGTCTTCCTTGCGGCTGCATGCCAGGAGTCGCTTGGCGACTGCCTGCAGTACCTTGTCGCCAATATCGTGACCGTACATATCGTTGATCGGCTTGAAGCGGTCCAGGTCGATGAATATAACCGCTCCCGGCTCACTGGACCGCGCCGACATCGCCAGAATATGGCTGCAATATTCATACAACAGGGCACGGTTCGGCAAGCCGGTCAGGCTGTCATGCTGGGCTGCCTGCTGCACTTGCTTTTCAGTGCGCTTGCGCTCCGTGACGTCCATCATGGTTCCAATCACTCGCACGGGACGTTCATCAGGCCCCAAAACCACCCGGCCTTTCACTTCAATCCAGCGCTCTACGTCGTCCGCTGCAAGGATCCGGTACTCCATCTGATACCGTCTATCTCCGCTCTCCGTCCATATTTTTTCAAAGGTAGAGCGCATGCTTTGCCGGTCATCCGGATGCATTCGGTCAAACAATGTATTGCGGGTAACCGTGGTATCCGCCGGCAATCCGTAATACTTATACGTCATTGCATCCCAGATGAATTCATCGGTCAGCAGATCATGATCAAACAGCCCAATCCCTGCCGCTTCGGTGGCGAGGTGCAGCTTCTGGGTTTGTTGACGCAGCGATTCTTCTGTCTTCTTCTGGTCGTGAATATCGGTGCATGTCCCCATCCAGCGAGTAATCTTGCCCGCCTCATTTCGCACCGGAAGCGCTCTGCCCAGCGTCCAATGGTACTCGCCGGATCGGTGGCGCAGGCGGTATTGAATCTCATACGGCTCGCCTGTTGCAAGACTGTGGCGCCATTTTTCCCAGGCCATCTCCTGTTCGTCCGGGTGGAACATGTCATTCCATCCCTCGCCATCGGTTGCACCCACAGCGACACCGGTGAAGTCATACCACTGCTGGTTGTAGTAGTCATGGAAGCCGTCCGGCAATGTCGACCAGACCATCTGCGGCATGGCATCGGCGATGGTGCGGAACTTTGCCTCGCTCTCGCGTAATGCCGCCTCCGTTTGCAGCTGATCGGTAATGTCCATTTGCGCAATCACTGCGCCAATGACGTGATTGTTCGCGTCATGAACGGGCGCCGCATTGATCACCAGGGTACGCCGCCGGCCAGGCGAATCGACGCATTCGGTCTCGACAATGTCCTGCACCGCTTCCTCGCCGGACAATGCGCGGATCATTGCCCGTTCAGTCGCACTCAATTGCGGATCATGCTCTTCGGATGTCGCAGTCGAAACGCCTTTGCTCAAACCGTCGTTGCCCGTATTTTCAGGCACTAGAGGTTTGCCAAAAATCCTTTTGTTCGCAGCGTTGACGGCAATTACCTTCCTGTTGCTGTCAACCATGGCCAGTCCGACGGGAGCCGCCTCCAGCAAAGCATTGAGGCGATGGCGCTCGGTCTCGGCAACATCGCTCATTATTTGGGAGAACCGCGCAATAGACTCGGCCAGCGCCTGATCAATCGCTTCATTGAAACGGGTAACGTCGTCGGTATACGTAGACAACACGCCTGGGGATTCTTTTGCCCATAGCTTTAAAACGCTTGCGCGCAGTGCGCGATATTCCGAAACGAGTTGCTCAATGGAATAGCCCGAGTGTAGCCGCTCTGTTGCATGTTGCTCAGCATAAGTTTCTTCACTGTTGCTTGCTCCCCGCCCCATTGACTTTTGCCGTTGTTCAGACGGTGTTTGGGGATTGTCCAGATCCGCAGCGATCGTATTCAGCATGCGGGAAGCATGGTCCCGCAATGCTTTGCTATCCATGGTCAACGACGGCGGCTCTATCGTTCGTGCGAAATTTTCCCACTCTTGCAAAATAGATTCTTTGTGTTGGACGATAAAACGAGATAGGTGCATGGAATAGTAGAAGAAAAGCAAAGCGAGGGGGCAATTGACGACCGGCACGCAATAGATGAGCCAATAAGGAGCCGATCGGCGACGCTGGTAATCGGTGATTTTGCGTGGAACACGATTGCGCAAGCCAACCGTGCCCCGATCTTCCAGTGCATGAGCACGGGTAGATCATAATTTGTGGACAAGGTTGCAAGCGTGGAAGGATATTTTCGCGGCGATGGCGCCGTATTTCCACCTGTAACGCCCGAACGGCCGGTTCCGTTCGACACGGAATTTGCTCGAATGCCTGACCGTCTCCTCGTAGGGGAATGGCGGATATCGAGCAAGGTACACAATGGAAAAGAACTCTTTATGTGATTTCTTTACAAAAGGAAATATGCAAAAGTCGTAACAAAATATTAAACAGAAGAACCGCATGTGAAGTTGCAAAGTCGATAAGTAAACAACTCGACCCAGGAACGTGCATGCAGAAAAAACATAAACCGAAAATGCTCATGGCGTTGTCGCCTGAAAATATCCCAGTCGCAACAAGTCTGTTCGACTCCGAATATGCGCTCACGATCAGCACCTCAATGGATCATGCAAAAGCCATGCTGAATGAAAGATTCCACTTGATCGCAGCGACTGCCTGCTTCGACGAATCGAGCATGTTCGACTTGCTGCGCTATTGCAAGGCCAACCCGGCCCTAGGATCACTGCCGTTCATTGCGATGCGTCTTCAAGGTGCCGAGCTGGACAACACCACGCATCAAGCCATTCATATTGCCTCGCAGGCGCTGGGGGCGGAAGGATTCATCGATTTCAACCGCCTTGAGCGCACTGCCGGAACCTCGAATCCCGAAGCGAAATTCCTTGATCGAATCAGAATACTGCTCGAGAAGAGAATGTCTGATTAGCGGACTGTCCCAGTCGCTATCCTTGCAGGTAGTTAAGGCAGTTTCTCAACCCGGCGCACTGACGCGTCCATGTCGGCTTTTTGTCGCACCCTCAGCGGAATTCCATGGCCGTCTACCTGTCTGTTCATCATGGCTGCCTGATTGCTGCAATTGTTGGCGTCTCCCTTCACCCACACTGTTCCTTGTGCCCGACAACGAAAAGAAAGAAATCATGACTATCAATTTCGACCAATCGCTCGACCAGGACCGCCAGTCGGCACTTGCCGATGAGATCGTAACTGCTGCAGCGGCAGTTGTGTCCAATGCAATGGCGCCTGACTTCGCGGTACGGTCACTGGAGCAGGGTGTCTCAGCCGATCTTTCACAGGATCAACGCGATGCGGCTGTCGCCCTTCAGGCCCATGGGGCCAGGTGCGCCGCGGAAGTGCTTACTGCTGCGCTGGACCCGACTGCAATCGAACGTGCCGATGCGTTCAGAAAGTCCCTCGAAGAAAATTGCCCTGACGGCGCGCTTGCGATCCTGGACAAGCAGCCAGACACTGCAAAAGCATTCAAGTCCACGATGTGCCGCGCCATTGCCGGCAAATGCGCGGAGCTGGCTGCGGCCGACATCGACCGCCTGAAGAAAGGAAAGATCAGCATCCTCAATGAAGAGGACCAGAAGGTATTCGAGCAGCAGCATGAAGAGCGCAAGAATAAGCAGGCCGCTGCCGCCACGGGCTTTCTAAGCTCTCTGCCGCAACGCTATCCGTCTTACGGCTTTGCGCTGTTCAAGGATATCCGCGGGGAAGTGAAGCGTGATATGGAAGAGAGATACAAGAGCCCGGACATCCACGCCCGGGTCGAGGCCCTTTTCAAGGATGCGCTGGATGCGATGCCGCCGGAAGCGCGTGCCCGGGCGACATGATGTATCGGGATGCAAATCGGGGAACCTTGTAGCCGGGTCTACACTTTTGCTTCCAAGCTTTCGAGGCTGGCGTCAACGGTGCAACTTCAAATTGGCGTCGGGCCGCCGCACGTGTTAATGCGACCTGTGGGCATTCTCGCCTCACGCCTCAATAGCTCCCCCCAAACCCGTAAACCGCCTCGGTGATAAGATCGTCACGATCATCACAAGCACGTACCCACCTACCATTCCACCGAGGAGACACAATTGAATTCCGACACACAAAAGACCGCACTACAGCTTCGCACACTCGTCAAAAAAAGCGGTGAGCTGGAGCTGTCGCTGGTCAGCGAGCCGATCCCGACGCCTGCAGCAAACGAAGTGCTGGTGCGCATCGAAGCCGCACCGATCAATCCATCCGATATCGGTTTGCTGTTCGGCGCCGCCGACATGAGTACCGCAACGGTGGCCGAAACCGCCAACGGTCCGGTCGTCACCGCACGCATTCCCGACAAGGCGATGAAGAGCATGACGGCCCGGCTGGATATGTCCATGCCGGCAGGTAACGAGGGCGCCGGTGTGGTAGTGGGCGCCGGTGCATCCGATGCGGCGCAGCAGTTGATGGGCAAGACCATCGCGGTGCTGGGCGGCGCGATGTATTCGCAGTACCGGTGCGTGCCGGTGGAGCAGTGCCTGCTTCTGCCACCGGGTACGACGCCGGCCGAAGGCGCATCCTGCTTCGTCAACCCGTTGACTGCGCTGGGCATGGTCGAGACCATGCGGGCCGAGGGGCACAAGGCGCTGGTGCATACGGCTGCCGCATCCAATCTCGGGCAGATGCTGAACCGGATTTGTCTGAAGGATCAGGTCGACCTGGTCAATATCGTGCGATCGAAGGAACAGGAAGCATTGCTGCGCAAAGAGGGCGCCAAGTACGTCTGTAATTCGAGCTCGGAGAATTTCATGCAGGAACTGACCGACGCATTGGTGGCGACCGGCGCAACCATCGCATTCGATGCGATCGGCGGCGGCCGGCTTGCCGGACAGATCCTGAGCTGCATGGAAGCGGCGGCCAACAAAACCGCCAGGGAATACAGCCGCTACGGTTCGACCACCTACAAGCAGGTCTACATCTACGGCGGCCTGGATATGCGCCCTACGGAACTGGTCCGCGATTTCGGCATGACATGGGGCATGGGCGGCTGGCTGCTGTTCCCGTTCCTGCAAAAAGCCGGACCCGCCACGGTGGCGCGGCTCAAGCAACGCGTCGCCGCAGAACTGAAAACCACCTTCGCCAGCCATTACACGAAAGAAGTGTCGCTGGCCGAGGCGCTGAGCCTGGATGCGATTGCCGCCTATGGCAAGCGCAGCACCGGCGAGAAGTATTTGATCAACCCGTCCAAGGGAATGAGCAAGTGACGACGAAACAAGGATGAAGCTGCGTCAGGTTCTTACACGGCACCGCGGCACCGTGGCACTGAAGCGGCTGCCGGCAGGCCATGATTAGGTGCCATAACCGGACGCCATACGTCCGGTGCCGGTCGCTGATAGACTACGCAGACGCGATCAAGGCGGTATCCATGGCACCAACGCATTGATGAGTTCAGGCGGCGCCATCGGCTGCGACGCACCGCATTTCCCGTCGCGCACGCATCCGGCAATTTGTTCAGGCCTGCCGGGTGCGGAGGCGGATTGATCCACAATTTCCGAATCAACCAAAGTGAGAAAAACATGACTTATCCAAACACGCAACTCTTTATCAACGGCCAGTGGCAAGACGCCGCCGACGGCCGCACGCTGGCTATTCATAATCCCGCCACCGGCAAGCAAATAGGACATGTTGCGCACGCCAGCCGCGCGGATCTGGACAAGGCGCTGGAGGCTGCGCAGAAAGGTTTCGAGACCTGGCGCGACATGACTCCGGCCGAGCGCAGCAAGATCATGCGCAAGGCAGCCGGCCTGATGCGCGAGCGCGCGGAAGCGATCGGCCGCGTGCTGACGCAGGAGCAGGGCAAGCCGCTGGTCGAAGCCAAGGGTGAAGCACTGGCCGCGGCCGACATCATCGAATGGTTCGCGGAAGAGGGCTTCCGCGTGTATGGCCGGATCGTACCGTCGCGCACCAATCTGTCGGTTCGCCAGATGGTGCTGAAGGACCCGGTCGGACCGGTTGCCGCATTCACGCCCTGGAATTTCCCGATCAACCAGGTGGTGCGCAAGGTCGGCGCGGCGCTGGCGGCCGGCTGCTCGATGCTGGTCAAGGCGCCGGAAGAAACGCCGGCCGGTCCGGCGGCATTGATCCAGGCCTTTGCCGATGCCGGCATCCCGCCCGGCGTGCTGGGCCTGGTGTATGGCAATCCGGCGGAGATTTCGAGCTACCTGATCGCGCATCCGGTGATCCGCAAAATCACGTTCACCGGCTCGACGCCGGTAGGCAAGCAGCTCGCCGCGCTGGCAGGCCAGCACATGAAGCGCGTGACCATGGAGCTGGGCGGCCATGCGCCCGTGATCGTCGCAGAAGATGCCGACATCGCGCTCGCGGTAAAGTGCGCCGGTGCCGCCAAGTTCCGCAACGCGGGGCAGGTGTGCATTTCGCCGACGCGCTTTTTGGTACATGAAAGCGTACGCAACGAGTTCGAGCAGGCGCTGGTCAAGCATGCGCAGGGGCTGAAGGTCGGCGACGGACTGACCGAAGGAACGCAAATGGGACCGCTGGCCAATCCGCGCCGGCTGACCGCGATGGCCGAGTTCACCAAGGATGCAGTCGAGCGCGGCGCGAAAGTGCTGGCCGGCGGCGAGCGCATCGGCGAGACCGGCAACTTCTGGCAGCCCACCATCCTGTCCGACGTGCCGTTGAATGCGAAGGTGTTCAATGATGAACCGTTCGGCCCGATGGCAGCGGTGCGCAGCTTCAACAAGCTGGAAGAAGCGATCGCCGAATCGAATCGTCTGCCGTACGGCCTGGCCGGTTATGCATTCACGCGTTCATTGAAGAATGCCGATCTGCTGGCGCGCCGGGTCGAGGTTGGCATGCTGTGGATTAACATGCCGGCACTGCCGTCGGCCGAAATGCCGTTCGGAGGCCTGAAGGATTCCGGCTACGGCTCCGAGGGCGGGCCAGAGGCGGTGGATGCCTATCTGAATGCGCGCGCTGTCGCAGTGATGAACGTGTAGGCAGCCTGTGTCGCGGGCCGGCACCCGCGCAGATGAAAAGACCCACGGCAACTGGTAGAGGGAAGCCGTGGGTTTTTTCGTCAGACATCATTGGTGCCGGAAAATACCGCAAAAGAAAGCGGTAAAAAAAGCGGCATCAAAAATCGACACAACAAAAAACGGCGCATGCGCCGTTTTTTGCTTTGCCGTATTCCGCCCGCTGCCGGCCACCCGATGGCGGAAAATCATAGAAGACCAGCTCACGAATAATTCAGCGCACTCGGGGAGCAGCAGAAACCGAGCCTTGCCTTTATGCCCACGCCTGCGTCGATCAATCGACGGTTTCCGGCTTGACGCTGAGACCGTCCCGCAATAAACGCGGCGGATCTTCAAACTGCTGAAATTGTTCGCCACCGATTTGTTGCAGCAATCGGTTGACCGCTTCGCGCTCGGCACCATCCAGCGTGCGGTAATAATCGCGCGCGCGCTGCAGCATCCACAAGCTGTACGGGCGCATGATGCGCTGGCCGGTTTGCCCCTCCATCGTAAAGTCATGCTTGCCGATCGCCCGCGGTATCCGTTCGCCGGGGTGTTCCGCCAGCCATGCGGACAATCGCCGTGCGCTGTCGGCCAGCACCGGCAACTGCTCGCGCATCATGCGTCCCAGTATCGGCAGCAGCGTTTCCGGCACTTCGTCGTTGGCGAGGAACTCGCCGGTCTGCGGCTGCGACGGGTGTTGCATGCGCTCGACCCACTGCGCAACGCGCGGCGCACGCCTGCGCATATGGTCGCCGGTCCACGGATCGCGGTACTGGTGTGCATACAGAGGACCGATCAGTCCAAAGTCGCCGATCGACGGACGCGTGCCGAACAGGTAAGGATGCACCGCAAGATGTGCATCGAACTCGTCCAGAAAACCTTCGTATGACGCCTCGATTGCGCGATGCATGTCCGGCGTGCCGCCGAGCAGAAGGGCGGCGTTGGCGAACGGACCCGCACGCTTTTCGCCTGCTTCGAGCTGCTCTTCCGGCGTTGCGTCGGGCATGTTCATCCTGCCGAATTCCCTGATCACCCAGTCGCGGTTGTAGTGCCAGCGATAGTGCATGGCCGGGATCACCAGCCACTCGTCGCCGAACACTTCGAGCAGCAACGCGGCCAGCCGCTGCCGCGGCGACGACGGATAGATCGACGGCGCGACATGGCGGCGCTCAAGCTCGTCGATGATGTCGGTGCTGTCCTGCAGCGTTTCATCGTCCGGACCGACCATCACCGGGATCACCGGGAATCCGACACGGGGAACGATGACTTCCTTGTACGTTTTCGCATCCGATAAATGTTCGGTATGCGGAATATTTTTCCAGCGCAGATAGGCGCGCACCTTGCCGGTGAAAAGGCTGACTTCGCTGCCGTAGAGGCGATAAGGTTTTTTTGTCATGTGATCGGAAATCGCTTCTTAGTGGAATGGATTCAGCCGAAGATCGGATGAGCGGCGTTCACGTGCCGGAGAGAATGATACTCGGAACCGGAACGGAGTTTAAAGCGCGCTCTTTGTTGCTTCGATAAAAGACCGGCTCTCTTGGCGGCCTGCAAGCTCTGTAATGCATTCTTCCATCTTGTAATCCGTACTGACCCGGTTTTCCATCTCGGCCCGTTGCAGCGTGAACAGGTTGACACGGCTGCCGTGGCATACCCTTTGCATTCTTCTCTACGCTATCGCGACAAGGCGATCGGTGGCAACTTGCCATCAAACACTTAAAGGAGAATTTCCCATGTCAACGAAGCAAAAAAATCTGAAAGCACTATTGGGTACCGCGGTCTTCGCATTGATGTTCGGACCGGTTTCCGTTCATGCCGCAGATAGCGGCAGCGGCAAATCGGACACATCGGGTGCGTCGGGCGCGACGGGCGGCACCGCCGGCAGCAGCGCAAAAACCAGTGGCGCGTCGGCATCGGCCGGCAAGAGCAGCGACGTCGCCATGAGCCGGGCGGATAAAATAATGATGAAGGACCTTGCTGCAGCCAACATGGCGGAAATGAAGGCAGCCCAGGTCGCACTTGACAAGAGCAAGGACGATCAGGTGCAGGATTTCGCGCAGAAGATGCTGGACGACCATACCAAGGCGCATGAAAAATTGCGCGACCTGGCACAGATCAAGAATGTTGACCTGCCCACGAATCTCGACGGCAAGCATCAAAAGGAGCTCGAGAAATTAAGCAGCCTCAGTGGCGACAAGTTCGACAAGAGGTACCTGCAGCGCGGCGGCGTTGCCGATCACAAGGAGGCGATGCAGTTAATTGAGCGCATAGAAAAACGTGCCGAAGATCCACAGTTGCAGGCTTTGGCGACCGACCTGAAGCCGACCATTCGCGATCATCACCAACTGGCGACGAAAATGGTCAAGCGCGATGCCGCCACCACGAGCGGATCGTCAGGCGCCACCTCAGACGGTTCGTCGAGCGGCAGCAGCAGCTCCGGCAGCAGCGCCAGTTCGGCTGGCAGCAGCAAAGACGAGAGCGGCAAGGTGAAAGGGCCGACCAGGACTAACGATATCGGCGTGATGGATAGCCCGAACTCGCGCGCTATAAGAAAGGGCAGCGAATCACGCGACACCGGCAGCGCGACTCAGGGTAAATAATAAAACGACCGTCACTTTGCAGCTGCCCGCGGCGTTGCCGACTTCGGCGATGACTCCTCGGGGGCATTGCCGCGCAACGCCTTTGCAGGCAGCGATGGCAAACCCGGGGCCGGGTCTTGCGTTTCGTATCTGCCATGAGCGAAATGCGGGATCTGGTTTTCGTTAGCCGGTCGGCGGTACGGCAGAACAGGAGCATCGTTACCGGGGCGTTTGAAGCGTGATCTCGGTTGATTGTGGGGCCTGTCCACTCGAAAGTTGCTGATACGCTGAAACTTATCGATGGGGTCCGGGCGGGTGTGTTTTGCCGCGCCAATTCCGGCGGTCCCTGCAACCCGGTATCGCCGGGCACCATCTTTCGGGGCGGCCTATGGTTTGCCGAGTACTCTTTTATTTGTGGAATGAGTGTTAACGTCGCCGGTAATCCAATTCGTTGGCCGGCTTCGTAAATATTCGCAGGCAACACCAATTGTCGATCCCCGCTCGCATATTCCTTCCGTGCGGCCGCAGCAGAATTACTTTCAACCCGATGTGTCTCATGACTTGAGGCTTGGTGCTGTTCCGGGCCACGTCTCTTTAAATCTCTTTGGCCTCTATCAATAGCCGCCATGCACATGGCACCAAAGGGATGGTGCGTTCTATGCTTCCATTACCAGGTAATGAATGGCCCGGGCTCGCGGAGTCCCTTGACAGGAAAGCAAAACTGATCGCGCCTGCGCCTGTTACAGATAGATACCAGAATGCGTTGCGAGCCGGAAATGCAAGTATCGACAATACGCGCCCATTGAGTTAAACCCGTATGACCAGCAGCGTTTGCTTGAGTCCCAGGAGGTAATAGTGGATTTTTCAAATTTAGCGCTTCTTCATTTATCCAACAGCGATCGATGGGGTAGCGGTACTGTGCCTGAAATGATTCACATCCTGCGAAAGCATTTAGGTATGGATATCGCGTTTCTCGGAGAGTTCTTCGAGGGAAATCGTGAAATCAAGCTGGTCGATACGGACGAAGCCAACTGCCTGCTGCAACCCGGATTGGCGAGTCCGGCCGAAGAAACATACTGCAAGCTGATTGTAGACGGCAAGCTACCGGCTTTGATGAACGACATTAATGACTATCCGGTTGCAGTGGCACTGGCGGTTACCGCCGCGTTGGAAATCAAGTCTTACATAGCGGCACCGATTCACCTGGCAGATGGAACCGTATACGGCACGCTTTGCTGCTATAGCCATGTTGCTGACTATTCTCTGAACCGCCGCGATCTGGCCATGATGCAGGCATGCGCCGAAATGACCGCCCACCAGGTCGATCACCAGCGTTCTTCGACCAACAAGCAACGAGAGGCTAAAGCCCGTATCCGGTCGATTCTTTCTGCACAGAGCATGGTGACGATGTATCAGCCCATTCATGACCTCGACCACCGCAGGGTCGCCGGTTTTGAAGCGCTGACCCGCTTCAAGGATTATCCGGATACCAGACCGGATATTCTGTTTAATGAAGCGCAAAACATCGGATTGGGGCCGGAACTTGAGGGAAAGGCGATCCAGCTCGCGTTAGCGAACCTGGGCTGTTTCGACTCGCATATTTATGTCGCAGTGAACATTTCACCCGAGGCGGTGTTGAACCGCATGTTTCAAGATATCTTTGCCGACATGCCGCTGGACAGAGTCACCCTTGAAATTACCGAGCACGCGGCGGTTGAAAGATATCAGGAAATCAAAACGGCACTCGCTCCATTGCGGCGCCGAGGCATGATGCTCGCAGTCGACGACGCCGGGGCCGGCTTTTCAACTTTCCGCCATATATTGGAGCTGGCGCCCGACAGGATCAAACTCGATATGAGCCTCACCAAAAATATCGATACCGATCCGGGGCGAAGGGCATTGGTCGCTGCGTTCGTGCGGTTTGCCAAAGATACCGGCAGCAAGTTGATTGCCGAAGGGGTAGAGACGAACGCGGAACTACAGGCACTAAAAGACCTGGGAATCACGAAGGTGCAGGGCAATTACCTCGGTGCGCCCATGACATTAAACGAAGCAAGGCAGGCCGCGCAAGGAATATGAATATTGCCATGATGGTCCGGTTCCGGATTTGCCGGCATTGCACATTCGGGTCAGCCCGCCGCCAAAACGGGACAAGGTCATCAGGCGCGATACGAGCGATCGATATCAGTCCGGTGAGGCAGGTATTCCGGGAGAAATAAGCCTGTACTTGGAAGGCAATGTCGTATTAAGAAAAAAAGCCATCAACCGCGGTCGCGGTCAATGGCTTTTGGTCCGACGGTTTTTATCATTGCTTCGTCAACTGCTTGAGCTGCACATGACCGGACGCTGGAACAGTGTTTTCTGTCGCGTGCCATATGCCGCCCTGGCAGATGATTTGCACCGTGCTGCATTACATCGGCATGATGACCGAATCGATCACGTGGATCACGCCGTTGTCGGCCGCCACATCGGTCTTCAACACCTGTGCCTTGTCGACCATGACTTTTCCGCCGTCGGTGCTCACCTTAAGGCTGGAACCTTCTACCGTCTTCACCTTGCCGGGCTTTACATCGGATGCCATGACCTTGCCCGGCACGACATGATAGGTCAGTACCTTGGTCAGCGCTGCCTTGTCCTTGAGCAGCGCATCCAGTTTTGCCTTCGGTATTTTTGCAAACGCTTCATCGGTCGGCGCGAACACCGTGAACGGTCCCGGCCCCTTCAGGGTGTCGACCAGTCCGGCTGCCTGTACTGCCGTTACCAGCGTGTTGAACGAGCCTGCCGATTTTGCGGTATCGACGATATCCGCCGCGTGGGCCAGGTTGAATGAGAGGGCTACTGCAGTGCCGATTAAAATCTTCTTCATTTGATGCTCCGTTAAAAGTAGGGGTGGGTGTCGCCAACTACGGCGTTTTGCAAACCGCGTCGCTCCGATTGCCGCCACGGCGCTGTACTGGAGTTGACGCGGTATGGATGCAATGTAATCAGAATTTGGCTTGTTGTCCATGAAATGAACAGGTACAATCTCTACAATAACGGTTCAAAAACGGGTCAATCGATGAAAAAATCTAAAAATTCCCCTGGTGAAACGGTGCAACCCCAGGACAGTGTCCCATCCTATCGCAGCGGCGTTGCCGCCCGCCTGGCCGGCTTGTCGGTCGAAACGTTGCGCGTATGGGAGCGCCGCTATGGGCTGTCGGATACGGAGCGTTCAGCCCACGGCCAGCGTCTGTACTCGGCCGGGCAGGTCAGCCGCTTGCGGTTGTTGAAGCACCTGGTGGACCAGGGACATCCGATTGGACTCATTGCCGGATTGCCGCTGGAACAGCTGGAGCAATTGAGCAGTGCAAGTGCGCCGGATCGAGCCAACTCTGCCGGGCCGATCCGCGTGGCACTGGTCGGACGTACCCTGAAAGGGCGTCTCGCCGCCGGAGGCCGTGACAGCCTGTCCCTCGATATCCGATGCAGCGTTGCGTCGCTCGATCAGGCCGTGCCGGTATTGCCGGATGCAGGGGCCGAAGTACTGGTGATCGAGATCTCCGAACCGGACGATTCCCTCATACCCTTGATCGTGCAGGCACGCGAAGCAGCGAATGCGCGGGCAGTGGTGGTGTTGTACCGGTTTTGCGCCAGCGCGACGATCCGGAACCTGCGCACGCATGATTGCCTGGTGGCGCGAGTGCCGACCGACATGGGTGAACTGGTCATGCTGTGCCGTACCGCCTTGGCAGGACAACGCGTCGCGCTGACGGATGAGCGTGGCGCGCAACCGGGTCCGATCCGATTCGACGATGATGCGCTTACGACACTCGCTACCGCGAACAACAAGGTCGGCTGCGAATGCCCGCGCCACCTGGCCGAAATCCTGCTTACCGTTGGAAGCTTCGAGCGCTACAGCGCCCAGTGCGCATCGCGCAATCCGGAGGACGCGCAACTGCACCACGAGCTGGAGCGCGCGGCAGGGCGGGCACGCAGCGTGCTGGAAGAGGCGATGGAAAGACTGGTGCGGGCGGACGGGCTGACGTATTGATCGCCGCGCCGGAAGAGCCGGGTCGCAGCGCAAGACAGGCAGCAGAGACAGCACTAAATATTTTTACTCGTGCTCGCGTCCACGCTGCTTACTCCGTCGTCAAAACTTCAGGATCAACACCGTTCCCGCAATCAGCAGCAGTGCGCCGGCGATGCGGGCGGCATTGATGCCATGTTGTGCAAAGCCGATCAGCCCATAGTGGTCCAGCAACAGAGAAGCGAACAACTGCGCGGCGATGGTCAGGCTCACCAGGTTGGCTGCGCCGAGCTTCGGTGCGAGCACAATGGCGGTTGCCACGTAATACGCGCCGAGCGCACCTCCGAGCCACGCCCATACCGGCAGCTTGCCGAGCATCTGACCGGTCGGCCACGCTGCGCGGGTAGCGAGCGCGTATCCGAACAGCATCGCTGCTCCGACCGCAAACGAAATGAATGCAGCCACAATCGGGTTGCCGATGCCTTGGCGGAGGACGCTGTTCACGCCGACCTGGACCGGCAGGACCGCACCCGCCGCGACGGCGAGCAATACATACCATGTGTTCATCGTGTCGTTCTTTTCGTTAAGGGAGTTTAATTATGCGGGTAACGGTATTTATTGTCTCATCCGATAAAAATGCATGAGCCGGGCCGCAATCTTCTCACATCCGAGCTGCGGCCTGCCGCCACAATTTTTCGGTAGAGAAGGCCGGCAAAGGGCGCGGACCGAGTAAGCGACAGTGCTCCATCAAGCAATGTAATCGAGGCCGGTTGCCGATATTTTTATTGGGGTGAATGCTGGCTTGCGCGCCGTCGCTATAATTCTTGCACCCATGCGCTATGACGCGTGCATCGTCTTGGGATGAAGGAGCCGTCCGATCCGGCACCGCCATCGAACATGACCGGCAATAAAAAAAATATCTCGACACGGCTTCGATAACAGGCAGTCGTTCTCGCATCGAAATCAGTGCTCCGGTTTTTATGATCCGACCGGGTTCGCGACAGGCGGGCCCGCCATCTCTATGTCGGATGCACATCAAATGTCGTTCGCTTTGCGATAGACACGCGCTGGTTCTTTGGCTCAGAATATTGCTTCATCGCCTGTATTTCCCCGGCTCTATTCATCAATCACGGCTGAAGCCCGGCTGATTGACGAGCTCCCCGCGTTCGGATGTGCTGAATGGGAGAATTTCTCGTGACCGACGATATTGATTTCGAGAAGCTAACGCCTTCGCAGCAAGCGCGATATGAATGGGCGCTGGCCGAATACAACCGGATTCAGGAACGAAATAGTGCGCCGGGGATGACCACGATTGCCCCCGGTGTATCGCCGCTGATCAAGCACAGGCCGAATCCGAAATCCCGGTTGTTCGCGCGGCTTTTGCAGGGCAAACCGCCCTTGCCGGTTCCACCGCCCACCTCGTTTTCCTATCCATGGTACGAGCTGATCGAGGACGGTTTTTCCGAAAACGTGTCGCTCGACGGATTTGCCGATGGCTTTGGTACACCGGTGCATCAGGGCATTCGCCTGAACCAGGCGGTCTGGAAAATCATGCTGCACAATGCCGCGGCGAAATCATTGATGGCGTTCAGCCTGAAAATCGCCAAGACGAAAAGCATGGTATTGAACCCGCAGGAATCTTTGGAAGCCGCAAGAATACTGGCAGCAAAGCCGGAATGGGTCGTGCAGCATGGGCGCAATCCCGAGTTCCGGCTTTATCTGTGCCGGGTCAAGCGACGCGGACGCAAGGATTTGCTGATGAACGGCTTGCTGCAGCGGGATTTTTCAGGCGGGAATCCGAAGCTTGTCCAGATCGTTGAGCCGGTTCAGGCCGCAGCCAAACCGGCCGTCCCGGCTACCAATTCGTTGACGCCAAAAAACCGGGAAGGATTGAACCAGCGCATTGCCGATGTAGAACGGGAAATGGCTGCTGTTGGCGGCCGCATGGACCATGAGTGGGTAATGGTCGAATGCGATGCATGGTGCCTTGAACTTGCTTCATGATCGAGCCGGCTGTTCGCACCGGAACTTCGCTGCAGCCTTCCCACCTAAGCATAAGCCTCGCGCCAGTCTTCGACCTATCGGTCGGTTCCGTGCCGCGCCACGCGAGGCGGATTGCCGGTGGCCTTTACCGGAAAATGTTTGAAGCGTAATTTTTAAAGCCCGATTTTTAAAGCCAAAATTTTAAAGCCAAATACTTACCGCTGCCGCGCGACGGATAAGCCCGCAAAATCTCCCTGAGGAATCTTATGTTGCAATCGATTGGATACGGCGCCACCAGCGCCAAGGAACCTTTAAGTGTGCTTCGCTTCGAGCGGCGCAGCCCTGGCCCCAGCGATGTCGAGATCGATATTCTGTATTGCGGCGTTTGCCATTCGGATCTGCATACCGCTCGCAACGAATGGGGCAATACGGTTTACCCGGTTGTGCCAGGGCATGAAATCATTGGCCGCGTCACCAAAGTCGGTGCGCAAGTCACGCGGTTCAAGGAGGGCGATCTGGCCGGTGTCGGATGCCTGGTCGATTCATGCCAGCACTGCAGCAGCTGTGCCGAAGGGTTTGAGCAGTATTGCGAGAATGGATTTGTCGGCACCTACAACGGTGAAGAAATGCATACCGGCGGCATGACCTATGGCGGCTATGCAAGCAACATCGTGGTCACCGAGAAATTCGTGCTGCGCATTCCAGACGGACTTGATCCGGCTGGTGCCGCACCGCTGCTTTGTGCCGGCATCACCACTTATTCGCCGCTGCGCCACTGGAAGATCGGGAAAGGCCAGAAAGTCGGCATTGTGGGCCTCGGCGGCCTCGGCCATATGGGTATCAAACTGGCGCACGCGATGGGTGCGCACGTCGTATTGTTCACCATGTCGCCGGACAAAACCGAAGATGCGATGCGCATGGGGGCGAGCGAGGTTGTGATCTCGAAAAATGCCGAACAGATGGCGGCGCACCAGAATTCATTCGACTTCATTTTGAATACCGTGGCTGCGCCGCATAACCTGGATGCATTCATGGCGCTGCTGAAGCGCGACGGCACCATGACGCTGGTCGGTGCACCAGCCGCACCGCATCCGTCGCCGCAGGTATTCAACCTGATCATGAAACGCCGCCAGCTGGCCGGATCGCTGATAGGCGGAATTGCGGAAACTCAGGAAATGCTGGATTTCTGTGCCGAGCATGGGATCGTGTCGGACGTCGAAGTGATCCCGATTCAGAAGATCAACGACGCGTATGAGCGCATGCTGAAAAGCGATGTGAAGTACCGCTTCGTGATCGACATGGCATCGCTTGAAAAGGCGAAGTGATCGTTCGCCGGACGCCTTCAGACTGGTGCTGCTTCCGGCCTGGCGCGTCAGAACGCCGGTTATTTCGATAGCATCTGGCGCATGCGCTGGCGCAATTCGCGTTCCTTGCGTTGCTCCTCTATCCAATCCTCCCGGATGGCGCGCCACAGCGCTATCGCCATCAGCAGGATTACCAGAGTAAATGGCAATGCGAACACGATGGTCGCTGTCTGCACCGCCTTGATGCCGCCGGTCAGCAGCAGGCTGATCGCAATGCCGGCTACCAGCACGCCCCATACCACCTTGATCTTCGCCGGTGGATTGGGATTGCCGCCGGTACTCATCATCCCCAGTACCAGCGTGGCCGAATCGCCGGAGGTGACAAAAAACACCAGCACCAGGAGCGTTCCGATAACCGACATGACCGAGCCCAGCGGCATTGCGCCGAACATGCTGAATAGCGCCGTCGACACATCGGCTCTGACCGCTTCGGCAATCGGGATACCTTGCCAGATTTCCATGTGCAGCGCGGTTCCGCCAAATACCGAGAACCATACGAACGCAGTCAGCGAAGGTGCGAGCACAGTCACGGCAATGAATTCGCGAATCGTGCGGCCGTGCGAAACGCGGGCAATGAACAATCCCACGAACGGCGACCATGAAATCCACCAGGCCCAGTAGAACACGGTCCAGCCGCCGATCCAGCCGCTTTCGCGAAACGGCGTCATGTGCAGGCTCATTCGCACCAGATCGCTGATGTAAGTGCCCAGCGTATTGGTGAAGGTGTCGACAATTGCAACGGTGGGGCCAAGGAGGAAGACCATCAGCGTCAGCAGTGCCGCGATCATCATGTTGAACGATGACAGCCATTTGATGCCGCGGGTGACGCCGGTCACGGCCGAGGCGACGAACAATGCGGTGGTAATCACGATGATGGCCACCTGTGCGCTCTTGCTGACGGTCAGTCCGAATACTGCCCCCAGGCCGCTATTGATCTGCAATGCCCCCATGCCGAGCGACGCGGCTACGCCGAAAGCGGTGGCAATGACAGCCAGCCCATTGAACAGGCCGGCCATTTTCCGGATCGGTCGCCACGGCAGCGCGCTGGTCGACGAGCTGACCAGCGCGCTGCTTTGCCGGCGGTATTGAAAGAAGGCGATGGCCAGTGCGACCACGCTGTAGACAGCCCAAGGATGCAGGCCCCAATGGAAGAAGCTGTAGCGCATCGCGGCGGCCGCCGCATTCGGTGTGCCGGAGACGATGCCGGGCGGGGCCGCGCCGTAATGCGACATCGGCTCGGCTACGCCCCAAAACACCAGGCCGATGCCCATGCCGGCGGCAAACAGCATTGCGAACCAGGCGCCGAGCGAAAATTCCGGTTCATCGTCTTCATTGCCGAGCTTCAGGTTGCCGTAGCGGCTGAAGGCGAGGAATAGCGAAAACATCACCATTGCCAGAACCGCCCACAGATAGAGCCAGCCGAAATTTTTGGTAATCGACGCCAGCGCGGTATCGAACACCGTCCCCAGGGACTCGGGCGCAAAGATTCCCCACAGAACGATGATCAGGATGAATCCCGCCGACAGCATTAATTGCATACAGCCCCCGCGTGACCCCGCATGGATGACGCCAGAATTAGTCGATCAATCCGCTTATTTTGCGTACATGTACCGTCTCAGCAATACCCGTGCCAAAACGGTCAAGTATCCGCACGGACACGCCCGCGCCGTTGGCGTGCTGCCGTCGGAAAATGAAAGCGCGCGGCGATGACGTAGATGCCGGTTACGGACACCCGATCCCAAAATTTTTAAATCTCTCCGGATCATCTTGATGCGGAATCTTGGTGTGTATTCACCCGGCCTGCGATAGGCATGCGGCAGGTAAAGAGCGTGTGCTTTTTTTCTACAGCGCTTGACCTGGAGTGCGCTCTATATCTTTTAATGCAAAGGCGTTAAATGCGACCACGCTTTTCATCACCGGAAAAAACAGAATGAACATTGAACAAAACAAACATCTTGCCAACGAGTTCTACCGGCGCTTCAGCGCCAGCGACATTCCCGGTGTGCTGGCCACGATGACTGACGATGCCGCTTTCTGGATCGCCGGCAAGCCGGGCAGGGGACTTGCAGGTACCTTGACCAAGGACCGGATCGGAAAAGTTTTCAATGACATGCTTGGGCAGCTAAAGCATGGCCTGAAAATGACAGTCAAAAGTACAATTGCCGAGGGCGATAAAGTAGCGCTGGAAGTTGCTTCCTGCGGTGAGTTAAGGAACGGACGTATCTATGACCAGGAATACCATGCACTGATGGTGCTCCGCGACGGCAAGATTGCTGCGATCCATGAATATCTGGAGACGCTGCATGCGAATGAAGTCTGGTTCGCTCGGTTTCCGACAGCGCAAAACAAGCAGTTGCTGGAGCATGCGTTTGCCGAGACGGCGAAAGGCAATGGACGCACATTTCTCGATGCGATGGCGGACGACGTATCATGGACCATCATCGGGTCAACTCCGTGGTCGAAGACTTACCGCGGAAAGCAGCAGCTTGTGGCTGAACTGCTGCAGCCGCTGCGGGCACAGTTCGCCGGCAACACCACAATCGTGGCAAATCGTTTCATTGGCGAAGACGACTATGTGGTTGTCGAGGCGCGCGGGCAGGCTGCCACAAAAACAGGCAGGCAGTATCGGAATAGCTATTGCTGGGTTTTCCGGTTCATGGACGGAAAGATCATCGAGATCATGGAATATGCCGACACCGCGCTCATCGATTCGGTACTCGATGCGCCAAATTTCGGCGGAAAAGAAAACCCTCGCTGAAGCCGCGCTTTCATGAAACCAAAAATCTCTACGCAATTAAGAATCGGCGAATTCGTTGCGCTGACCGGCCACGGCATTCACACGATCCGCTGGTACGAAGCGCAAGGTTTGCTGCCGCCGGTTCCGCGTGACGGCGGCGGCCGGCGTACCTGCAGCAATCGGCATGTCGATTGCAGACTTGCGCGAATATACCAAGCTGGCGCAGCGGGGCGGTACCACGCTTGAAGCGACGTGCGACATGCTGATCGGGCATCGATCGCATGTGGAGCAAAAAACCGACGAGTGGCAAAATGCCTTGGCACTCATCAATGAAAAAATCCAGTTCTATTCCGACTGGATAGAAGAAGGCGACCGCCTGGGCATGCTCCGGTCGAGAAAAATGAATCGGATTGAGCGAGCAGCCGGTCGATAGTTAGGATTCCGGTTTCGCCCTAAAGCAGCATTCAGTTCACGCGCTCGACGTCGTCGATACCGGTCATCATGGTTACCGCCCGGCGTAAGTTGTCGCAACGCCTTCCAACGTGATCTTGCGCACCGTCCTGTCGGCTTTGTCGACAAGATACAGGTTCCCATTCCGATGGAACGCAATCTGCATGGGTTCGGTAAACCGAGCCGCGGTTCCGGTGCCATCAGCGCTGATTACCGATTCCCCTGCAAAATTTCCCGCCAGCGTCGTGACTGTGCCTGCTGGCGTGACCTTGCGCACCGCACCCGTGCCGGTTCCATAAACGCGGTCCTGTGCCCCGCTCAACGATGTACTGTATTGCGTGGTAGTGACATACAGGTTGTCGGCATGGTCGAATACCATTCCTTTAATCGGCGAAAATCCGGCATCGGTGCCCGTGCCGTCGCGAGCAGGACTACCGCCACCGGCAAAAGGTTGTGCGGCGCCATTGACGATCTTCCAGATGCGCACCGCGTCTGCCACATGCACTATCCCTTGTGAATCGACGGCGACTGTAATCGGAGTGGATAACTCACTCTCCGTGCTGATGCCTTCTTTTTTGTATATCGTCGTTACTACGCCGGAAGGGGTTACTCTCCGAACAGTTCGGTTGCACGATTCTGTAACGTACAGATTGCCGTCTCGCGCAGCGGCGATATTCTGTGCGCAAAAAAATCGGGCATCGGCGCCCGCACCATCAACATGGGTGGGGGTATTCTCGAAATACGGAACATTGGCGCCGGCCAGCGATGTCACGGTGCCATCGGCCGCTATTTTAAGAATTTCCTTTTGAGCGCTATCGATGCCATACAGATTGCCTGCGCCGTCCGCTGCGAGGCTGCGTATTCGCTGACTGGGAAGTGCGGTCGCGGTGCCGACCGGGTCGATGCGGGTTAATTGCGCAGACTCGCCGACAAACATGGTGCCGTTGCTGGTAATCGCAAACGACCACATTTCGCCGAAGCGAACTCCGGCAATTTCAGATGGACCAGTAGCGGTGGTTGTTGGCGATGGTGTATTGCCTGAGTCAGAACCGGGAGGCATGGAGCCCGTCGGGCTGGAGGGGCTTGTTGTCGGCGCTGTGCTGCCTGGAGAACCGGGGGTTGCCTGCGCTGTGGAATCCGGAGTGGCGGAAGAAGCAGCTTGGGTTGCGTCAGTGTTGCTACCGCCGCCGCAGGCAGTTACTAAAGCGATGAGCGAACCAGCTGTTATTTTTCGACAGAAAGAAAGTGCCATGTATTTTGCCTTTACGCATGCCATGACTCCCTGAACAAGTTTATTTTTGTCGTTGCTTGAGTATTGATGAAGTCCCTGTTTCTCCGCTTATCCAAACGCAAATGAAACGGATAGCGATGCGAAGCGTTGTGCTGGCTGTTACTTCAATACGACAATCAACAGGGACGCATGATTGGCAGGCGGGCAGGGGCGCTGCTGCGGTTTGTATTCTGAACATTCGTTGACGTAAGCTGGCGCGCCGGCATGGCAATGCCCGGCTCACTTCCGCGGCTGCTGCTCGTACACGCTTCGGCTTCCGATTAATTCAGGCTTGCGCCCTTGATTCATCAACCGATCGACAGGTTCTGAAAATATCCGCGGCAATCCGTTCGATGTCGCGCGCATCGAGCGGCAGTTACCCGTGGAGTAAGCGCACGTACCTTGCAGCCACGGAATACAGGCTCAGCGTCAGCTGTCCGCAGATCAGCTTAGCCTCCGAAGTACCCGATGCCTTTGGCCATCAGTGCGGCGTTCAGAATCATCAGTGCCAGCAAAGTCAATTCGACATGAATAAGAATGCTGAGCCGGCGGCTCAGCGCCGGGTCGATGTTCGGCACAATTCCCTGCTTGAGCGGCTGCCGCCATTTCAGGAATGCCATTGTCGGATAAATGGAAATCAGCCCGACCAGGATGAATAGCGCCATCTTTGCGTGGAACGGGCCGCTATGCAGATAATAATCGGCGCCTTTCTCGAAGAAAATGACGCGCAACACTCCCAGCAGCAGAATCAATCCGGCACTCATGCCATAAACCGCATCGAAGCGCAGGATTTTTCTGGCATTGTCCAATGTCATTGGCTGCTTGAGCAACACCATTTCTATCGCCAGCGCGAGCATGATGACGACAAATGCGATGTGGTGAAGAAAGGCAACGATGGCACTCATGGAATATCCTCCTTGTTTGGCAATCGGCATGATAATCGATGACGGACATGTCTTGAAAGATTCATCGTTTCGGCCCGGCTCAACGCAAAAAAATATGAACTAGGCTACAGTTCCAGTTTGGCGCCATGTATCATTCCGGTGCCTTTTATCGACCGGACCGCGCTGATGCGCGGTCGTTATTTCCAGGAGAAGCAATCCATGTCATCCATGTCCATCAACTCGAATCTCGGTGATCTGCTCGATAACCAGGCAAGCAAGGCCATCCTTGAAAAGCACCTGCCCGGCATTTCGACGCACCCTCAAATTGCAATGGGGCGCGGCTTTCCTCTAAAGACAGTGGCCGGTTTCTCCGGTGGACTGATCAATGACGAGGCGCTTGAAAAGGTCGATGCCGATCTCAAGTCCCTGGGATGAAATGCCTGCTTCAGGAAATGTGCGGATTTGATTTAACGCGGCGTCGAGCTCGATTCAGGCTCGGCAAGTTTTGCGGGTAGACCACGATGAAGCACCGGACGGTGTGAATAAGCGCAGCCTGCGAGCGATATGGTCCGGTCTCAGCTTTTTCCTCAGGCGTTAGCGAACCCGGATCCGGCAAGTCGCAGGCACACCTGAACGCCCGACGCTGCGATGCCGGTCTTCCACCGGTTCCCCGGTAAGATTGCACTGCTTATTGCGATTGCGCGCTGTCTCCCGACAGTAATACGATGCAGCACAATCTCTCCATTTCGGCGGCCCACTTGTCCGCACTGATATCCGGCGGATCGACTAGCAGCCAATAGTAGCGACGGGCACCCCAGATCGACAGGTAAAGGCTGCGAACCGTATCCGGGTTCGGCCGGTGCGGCAAATCTCTGCATGCGTCGATGGCACCAAGCCACTTCGCGGACATTTCTTCGTACACGCGCCGATGGTGCTTGGGTTCCGCGATTTGCGCTTCGAGGGCCAGCATGTCCGCGTCGAAATAGGCAAGTTCGGCGGCATCGACACCGCATGTCAGCCGCACCAGCCGACGTACGCGCTGTTGCCATGTCAGGTCGGCCGCTTGTATCACCTGCTGCTCGATCGCGTCCAGCAGCACATCCATGCCATGTCGCACGTAGCCCGACAGTAATGCGTGCTTGTTCGGAAAGTACTCGTACAGCGTGCCGACCGCGATACCCGTTTCAAGCGCAATGGCACGAGTCGTTATGCCGGTCCATCCGCGCTCGCGCCAAATCCGAACAAATGCATCGTAAATTGCCTGAACCGTGAATTTCGCGCGCGCCTGTGCCGGGCGCTTCAAAGGCTTGTTGATCGCCTTGGCGGCGGGTTTGTCGCGGGACTTCCGCGCGGCGGAATCATTGGCGTTCGGCTTTCCGAACCCGGGGGGTGAACGGCGCTGGTACATTGGATCAATCGGATTTCTTCAATCGAAAAAGAGGATCGCATGAACAATCCAGTCACTGTAACACGCCTGCAGACCCGTAAAAATACATTGAACCAGAGCCGGATCGACACGGTCGAGCAGCCGTTGCCGCTTGCCGATGGCGAAGTGCTGCTGAAAATCGACCGGCTGGCACTGACCACGAATAATATTACCTATGCCGCATTCGGCGACGCAATGCAGTACTGGGATTTCTTCCCGACGCAGGAACCGGAATGGGGACACATGCCGGCATGGGGATTTGCCGATGTGGTCAGCTCGACCGTGCCAGGTGTCGAAGCGGGCGAGCGCTTTTACGGATATTTTCCGATCGCAAGCCATATCAGGATGCGCGCGGTACGCATTTCTCCGCGCGGCTTTTACGATGGTTCGGAACATCGGGCAACGCTGACCTCGGCATACAACCAGTACACGCGATGCAGCAACGACGCTGCCTATCTGCATGCGGACGAGAATTATCAAATGCTGGTGCGGCCCTTGTTCATCACCTCGTTCATGGCTGCTGATTTTCTGCAGGATAACGGTTTCTTCGGCGCTGAACAGATTGTGGTGTCGAGCGCATCGAGCAAGACCGCTTATGGCACCGCATTCTGCCTGCACGGGAAATGCGATGTAAAGCTGATCGGGCTGACCTCCGGCCGCAATCGCGAATTCGTCGAAGGCCTTGGCTGCTATGACGAAACCGTGACCTATGATGCTCTGGCGTCGATTGCGCGGGACCGTCCGACCCTGTATCTCGATTTTTCCGGCGCCGAAGCGCTGCGCTCGGAAGTCCACCATCATTTCAATGCTTCGCTGACCTATGATTGTTTTGCCGGATCAGCGCAAAATACGGATTTCCTGCGCGTGCTGGACTTGCCTGGCCCGGAGCCGAAAGCTTACTTCGCACCGACTCAGATCAAGAAGCGTAATGCCGACTGGGGGCATGAGACGGTCAACCGGCTTTTCAACGAAGCGCAATTGCGCTTCATCCGGCGCATCAGTGATCCCGAACGCCAATGGATGCATGTGGCGGAAACCCGCGGTTTCAAAGCGGCACAGCAATTGATTGAAGACCTGCACGCAGGTCGCAGCGAGCCGCGCAACGGTCATGTGGTGATTCTCGATTGACGCGAATTAAAGAGTCACGAATCAAAGCGAGCCAACCGGCCGGCTCGCTTTCTTTATAGGCTTGCTCCCGCTGTCTGTCCAGCGCGCCGGCTTCAGGTTAAACCGAAGCTGTCCGTTTTATTTCCTTGTCGATTGCGCATAAGCACATCAGCGCATTTTCTCTGTGCGGAATGGTGGCGCCGGCGGATTTCGTCGTTTTCTTGCCGACAGCTGGCGCTGAAAGCTAAAGCCACAAATGGCGACGCAACACCGGCGCTCGGACGCACGCCTTTCGTGTTGCTCGCTAGCCTCGCACCGCGCTCCTGAACGCAGCGCAAAGCGCAGCCAGCGCATCGCGCGACCGGCCCGCCTTGACTCTTGAATGAAGCAGAACCGGCAAGCGAGGTAATTCGGGAAGCCCGAGCCGGGGGCCCACATCGACTGCGCCAAACGGCAGCATGCGCGGAGCCAATGCGGCAACACCGAGTCCGGCCATGACGGCGGCAGCGACCGCCGCAACGCCGCCGCCGACGAAAATTTCTGTCCACGGTACGCCGTTCGCATCAAGCAGCTTTCCCGCCATCGCCCGCACGCCGCAAGGCTCGGCCAGCGTGGCAAGCGGCAGCGGCGCACCGGTGCGATGCTGCCAGCCCGGCGCGGCAAACCAGCCGAATTTTTCTTCGGTAATGATTTCCCCGTCGCTGCGCCCTGCATGCAGGCGGACGATCACCGTGTCGAGTTCGCGCCGATCGAAGCATTGAAGCAGATCGCCCGACGATCCGATCCGGATTTCGATCAACAGCTCCGGGTCTTGCACGTTCATGCGTGCAATCAGTGCGGGCAGCTCGGGCCCCGCGACATGATCGCTGATGCCGATGGTAAGGCGCTGCCGGGATCCGGCAACTATGGAGAGCGCGCGATTGTGTGCCTCCAGGAGTTCTCGAGCGTGTTCGAGGAAGGTCGCGCCCTGTGCTGAGAGTTGCACATACCGAGGCGTGCGCTCGATAAGCCGCAGGCCAAGCCGGTCTTCCAGCCGCTTCAGCTTCAAGCTGACAGCGGCCTGCGTCGTCTGCATCGCTTCAGCCGCCCGCGTGAAGCTTTCCAGCTCGGCGACGCGGACGAAAGCTTCAACGGCGCTCAAGTCGAGGGGGCGTTCAATCATTTAAAATATTTATCAATGAAATAAATATACATATCATATCAATATAGATAGGATGAAGCCAGTGTTCCGTGGTGACAGGTGGTTGAAAGAGAAAACCGCTGCAACGGCATCAGGCAAGGCGCGATACCGGATAGGGCTTGGTGTCGTGCAAGTATTTTGCAACCGGGAATGGTTTTTCTGATCGGATTTATTCAGCGAATTTTTAACTTGCAACCCGGAACAATATCGAAAGGATCTGCGATGCCACGTACTCATATCTCGCTGCGCGCCGGAAAGCCGGAAGCTTACCGGCAGGCGATTTTCGACAGCCTTTACCGCGCGATGCGCGAAACGTTCAACGTGCCCGAAGATGACCAGTTCATGACCATCACCGAGCATGATGCGGCCAACTTCCGCTATGGCGCTACGTATCTTGACATCGCCCGCAGCGACGACCTGGTGTTAATTCAGCTCATCGTGAACAACACCCGTACGGTGGACCAGAAGAAAGCGTTGTTCCGGCGGATCGCGCAACTGCTGGGCGAAAGCCCCGGCATCCGGCCTGGAGACGTGTTCGTGAATCTTGTCGAGGTGGAGAAAGAAAACTGGTCGTTCGGCCATGGCCTCGCGCAATACGCTTGAGGCGATGCGATATCCATGATGCATTACGCGTACCGGGCGCTGGCAGGCGCGGATACCGGTTCGTGCACAACGCCGACGACTGCAATGCCTGCTTCACGCGGAATGAGAGGGTGCCACGCTTGCGTTTTTTATCGCAGGACAAGGCGCTGACTTTTGCCTTGCGCATGGCAAAAGACTAAACCGGGTCCTGCGGGGGGTGCAGCCGCCGGTCGATTGCTCAATCCCTGGCTGCCTGCGGGACGCCGGTCAGCTTGTCCGGATTGCGCACCAGGAACACCGCCGCGATCCGCCCATCTTCGATATGAAACGACTGTGCCGATTCGATATTGCCGTTCAGGTATCGCAGCAAACCAGGCTCGCCGTTGATCCGGGCCAGCCGGTACTGCACCTGTCCCGGGTACTGGTGTTCCAGCGACCAGTACACCCCGGCGATACGCTTGGCACCGCGCAAGATGCGATGGAACGAAGGCATCTTGCCGCCGCCATCGCTGACGAAGGCCACGTCCGGCGACAGCAGGGCCTTCATCGCATCCCGGTCGCCACGGCTTGCCGCCTGCATGAACGCGGCAAGCAGCGCCCGGTGCGCAACAGGTGAGGTCTGGAAGCGCGGACGTTGGTCACGTACCTTTTCCTGCGCGCGGTGTACCAGCTGGCGACAGCTCGCTTCGCTCTTGCCCAGCATCGCGGAAAGGTCGGCGTAATCCTGATCGAATACCTGGCGCAGCAGGAACGCAGCACGCTCTTCCGGACTCAACCGCTCCAGCGTCCAGAGCAGTGCAAGCGACACATCGCTGGCAAGTTCCGCCGCCGATTCGGGCGTATTCTCATCCAGCTCCACCAGCGGCTCGGGCAACCACCATCCGGTATAACTCTCGCGATCGGCCTTGCGTTCGCGCAGCCGATCCAGCGCCAGGCGCGTGACCACCGTCACCAGCCAGGCTTCCGCAGATTGCAAACTGCCGTGGTCTGCCGCTTGCCAGCGCAGCCACGCTTCCTGCACCACATCCTCCGCATCGGCGCGTGTGCCGAGCATGCGGTAGGCGGCAGAGAACAGCCGCGTGCGCAATCCGGCAAATACGCCGTCGCTGCTGATCCTTTCGTGTCCATTCATCGCGAATCCCCGGTTGCCATCGATGCCGGCGCTCACATCCCCGGCGCAGGCACTTCCGGAATCGGGACGCGCAGGCTCAGGTTCATCATGTTCCAGCCCTTGATGGCGGCCACCGCATAGCCGATCTCGACCACTTCATTTTCCGAAAAATGTTCACGCACCTGGGCAAATTCGGCATCGCTGGCATCGCCATGCGGCTGGCTGTTGACGATTTCCGCCCATTGCAGCGCCGCGCGCTCACGCTCGCTGAAGAACGGCGCCTCGCGCCACACGACGACGGCATTCAGATGCCGCGGCTCCATGCCCTGGCGGATCAGATCGCGCCAATGCATGTCGACGCAGAAGCCGCAGCCGTTGATTTGCGAGATGCGCAGATTGATCAGCTCGACCAGCCGCTCGCCCAGCGAGCTTTGCTTGGCGGCCGTGGACAGGTTGATCTGCGCCTTGAGAAGCGCGGGAGCATGTTTGAAAAGGGGAATTCGGGCAGTACCTGACATGACGATCCTTTCTGTTGTACAGGGAAGGCGCCCAATGCGCGGCCCCTGATCTATAGACGGGCGAGACAATTGGATTGTGACAGGTCGGACGAAAAAATTTGGCTGGTAATCAAGCGGATCGGCTCAATCGATGCTCAAAGCAGAAACGGAAATTAAACGGAATCAAGGAGATTAAAGGAAAATAAAGGGGCCAATCTCGGACTCGCAAATTTCCTGAATGCCAAATTTCCCATGGTGATCCAGCGCACTCTGCCTGCAGGTTCAGTTCAGCCTGACCCTGCGATTGCCGATTCTATGTCGACAATTGCAATTCAAGGCCACTGCCTGTCGCCGCAAGCCTATAGCTCGGATTTGTGTTTTGCGCCGGCTTTTCTCAGTATGCCGTAATAATATTTCAGCTTCTTTTCGATTTCGCCGCCCTTCGTTCTCTCGATATGGAACGAGAGATAATCCAGCAAAGTTCTGCCGTCAAATGCGTCGACCTTGTTCAAGTTGACGTTCCACCGAATGACATCCCGAATAAACGTATCGAAATTCATCATGGCTGCATATTTGATGATATTGCCGTTTGGAACATCAAACTGAAGGCTGTTGCAAACCAGCTCCTTGTTCTCGAATGCCTTCCACATGCGTCCGATCTTTTCATTGCGGACCTCGACTGAATCGTTTTCACTATCGACGCATGCCGCTTCCATGACCTGCCGCTGATAGAAGTACCGATAAGTCGGGCTGGGTCCATCATCGGGCTCCATTGCATTGACGCTGGAGCAAATCTGTTCCAGCTTTTCGGCATTCGGGCATGTTTTTCCAGACTGCGTACCTCTCTCGCTTGCGTTTTGACTTGTGGTCGATACGTCCCTGGCCAATGCATTTTGCGTAAACGCTGATATTGCGGTGCAAGCGATCAAACAGAAAAACAGTAGGCGCATATAGGCTTCTTTCATCGAGAGGCAGGGCACGGGTTTTTTCATTTCAAGCAAAAATATACATGGCGCGACAGAGCTGCAGATGTTAAGGCATTTTATTATTACCTGGCATCCAGGGGAAACTTAGGGACAGACCACGGTTAAGCGGTTAAGCGCCAGGGATTCCGGCGAGTCGTGGCATATCTTCTAATGCAATGTCGCCTGATACAAATTCAACCGGCAGCCATTCGCTCGCAAAGCGCGCGCGTTTGTTCATCGAGCGGAAAATAGCTTTCCAACTGGATCTCCTCCAGCAACGCATGCCGGGGAGCCGTGAATGTCGTAGTCGTAGTGAAAAACCTGAGTTCATGGCCCATATGCTTCAATACAACCACCATCGTCGGTTCGGAAGGTGCGGCGAGATCTTGTGACTGCCAGTCTGCAGGTATGGCGGGATATTGCAAGACACGATCGAGCAGAAATTTCAAGCCGGCGTTGTCGGCGTGCCGCAGCGATTCGCGCTGCAAACGCATCAGCATCGCCTTCGCAACTTCCTCCCAGTTTTTTATGCGAGGCCGCATAAGATCCGGATCGAACACCAGCGAGAAGACATTAAGCGGCGTGGTCATTTTTTCCTGGCTGCTTACGGCGCCAGCCAGAAAGCGCTGGCTTGCTGCGTTGCTCGCGATGATGTCGTACCTGCTATTCAGGACTGTCATCGGATACGGTTCTTGTTGCTCAAGCATGCGATCGAGCGCGAAACGTATGCCTGGCGGTACGCCGTCAAAATCGGAATCCGGGAAGCACGGCGCATATCCGGCGTCATTCAGCATGACATTCTGCTGACGAAGCGGCACATCCAGAACCGCTGAAATTCGCAGAATCATTTCTTCGCTCGGATAAGCCCGACCGGTCTCCAGGAAACTGATATGCCTTGCCGATACACCTGCAAGGTGCGACAGGTCGAGCTGCGAAATGCCAAGACGGTTTCGCCAGTAACGCAGTTGTGCGGAAAAAAGTTGGCTGGTCATCGGTCGAGTATATCAAGCTGTTCGCCGGGCCAATTACCTCGCCAGGTAATTGCGCGAAGCCGGGCAGGCCAATATGCTCGATATGGTGATGTTTGAACCCACCGCACCGTTTCAAATCTCCAAGGAAGCCGCCATGCAACTACTTGTCACCATATCCTTGATCGTCGCAGCGATCATTCACCTGTTGCCGTTGTCCGGTGTAACCAGCGCGAATGCACTGGCAGCGCTATACGGATTGTCATTTGAAGAAAATAATCTGCAGATACTCATGCGCCACCGTGCAGTGCTATTCGGCATCCTCGGCAGTTTTCTGTTGTATGCCGCGTTCTCTCCACGCGCGCAATCGCTCGCGATCGTGGCTGGACTGGTCAGTGCCGGCTCGTTTCTCTGGATTGCGTTCGCGGTCGGCGGTTACAGCGCCGTGCTAAACCGCGTGGTGATTGCCGACATCGTCGCGCTGGTCTGTTTGTTGGTTGCCGCCGGCGTGCGCTTCATTCCTGTAGGAATGAAATTCCCGGTAACCTGAGAATGGCAATGCAATTCCCGGATTAAAAGGGCCAGGCTCGCCTGAAAATATGCGAGCCTGGCCCCTTTTAATTAGTATGAAAGTTTGAGAAACCCATTTTTTGCCGAGCCTGCCCCGTAAGCATTAATCAGTCTCGAAATATACCGGTGCAGCTATGGCCCTGAACCACGGGCCGCAGTTAAGCCTCATTTCAATCCCCGAAATAGAGTTTGTCACGTATATCGTGCCTGGAGCGCATGCCAGATTCTTTCAGCTCCGATCGAACCTCGTCACGTGTACGAATCGAATAGCGCGAGCCAGCAACGCCATATGCGCCCGCTCTTTTTTCGTCGCCGTCGCGAACAGTCACGGAAGTTCCCTCGCCGTTCGCGTTGCGCAGCTCGGTTTGCACATCGGCGCGCGTTCTGGCCGATTTAAATTCACCGAACTGATCTGCCCCGTCGCGTATGCCGACCTCCGCAAAGATGGGGGAGGCGGCAGTCGCCGCGCATAATAATCCCAATGATCCAAGTAAATGTGTCGTATTCATTTTCAGCTCCAGAAATAAATCATCAAATCGACTCAACGCGGCTTCAACATTTCAAATGCCGCGCCATCAAGCCGCTGTCCGGCTTGCGTTCATTCATAAAACCGCCAGGTTTTATCGCAAGCCACGTCCGATTTTTGCGCCTTCTAAAAAAAATATGGAACGCAAATATTCTGAGAAATTTCTGTAACTGAATCTAAATCCGAATGCTGAAATCTCATCCCGCCAACTGTTAAATTTCCATTGCGATGTGTACGAGCACTGTTCTTCAAGAATGATCCAACAGTATATAAAGAAGGAATCATGATCCAATATATGTCGCTTCCGCGCGCAATACAAGCTGGAATTTGTGCTCGAGTTGATGCAAAAATTTCAATTGAAAAGTTGGGCAGCGGGGCGCTGAAACTGAGGAATACCTTGTGAGTTGAAAGCGCGGGACTGATGGAAAAGGACGGGGAAATTCCTGATCTTATTGACGGGAAGTCCCGGAGGCTCCGGCGTCGCGTGCGGAATCATCCATATCCGAACCTGCATCGACATGGGTTGCTGTTTCGCGGCGATATTGCGGCCTGACTTTTACCTGGTTCGGCGTGTCTGGTATATGGAACTCGAACAAATTCATCGAGTGAACAACAAAGTTCCGATGTGCAACCGGTGTGTTTCGGTACCAATTCGCAAGATACTCATGAAAATTCATCGGCGTCTGAATTTCAGGTCGATTGAGGAAGCCGACTGCACGCCAGTCGGAATTTAGTTCAAGCGCGGGCAAAAACAGCATTGCAACCATTTCATTTTTTGCTCGCAGATAGGGATTGCCCAGAAGAGAGTCCCGATGTTCCTGAAACCATTGCGAAAGCGAGGTGTCATGCGGTAATTGCCGATGCGGTTCATTCAGTGCCCGTTGTTTGAATCTATTCAGGGCAGGTGCATACACGGCCCATTCAGTACGCGGAACTGACGCCTCCCATTCCGATGAAAAGCGCTTCAAGCTATAGAGCGACGCCGCTTCGCACATCATTTCCTCGAACCATAGATGCGGTGCTTTCCTCGGCGGCGCATGGTATTCGTAATTCGAAAGAATATGAAAAAGCTCGTGAGAAAATTCGTAAATGTATTCTCCCCACCGTCTGCCCTTGGCTGTCAGATAAACCTGATACTGGTTTTCAGGCCCTTTCTGGTATAGAACTACAGGAGCGTTTTCGGTCGGAAACACTTCGATTGGCGCCAAGCGTCTTCCGGGGAAATGTGCAAGCATTTCGGCTGCGATGCGATTGAGCAGGGATTCGACTTCACTCGGACTAACATTACCCCAATCGCCGGCGGCAACCTGAATCGAAAAGTTGCGTTCGGTTCTTGGACTCTCGCTGGACTGCGTTTGAGCGGGTGGTATTTTTGGCATGGCTGCGCGCGTGCCGTGCGCGACAGACAGGGAAAACAACAACGATACTGCAACAGCAATGTATTTCATTTTTTAATTCTGATACTGCGTTCAGTCTATAGTCAAACCCGGTACTAAAGCTCGGTTGCGCGGCTGCGATGCGATGGCCCGCAGGGGTCTCTGAATAGAAAACTGCCGACAGTTAAGTATGAGGGGAAAGAACATTGAATGCTTTTCCCGACATGAAGCGCATATCGCAACTGAAGCCGGATTATCGATGCTTACATGGATAGAACAAAATCCAAGATGCATTCTAGTCGGTCGCGTTGCCAGTGATAATTAAAGCGACGAATGTGTGGATACTGCAAAAGCCAAAAAGCAAAGGCATCTTGTTTATTTGATGCGAAATTGACCGGAAAAATCCACCAACTGTGTGAATTACAGAAAACTCTTGCACGGTCTTGTTGTATCGGTACAGGCCTGCCCGGTTTCTACAGGTCCCGGCGGAACTGATCGGATTCCTGGTTTACTTCACTGCAGGAAGGTAGAGGATGAGAACGGATCGTGCCTTTTACTTGGCTTACGAAAGGCAAACGGTACGACCCGTGAACTGGCTCGTTTCTCCAGTCACCGATAAAACGCCTCAACCCTGCCTTTCAGTTTGATCGTTACAGGATTGCCCTTGCGGTCCAGCGCTTTGCCGGACGCGATGGCAATCCATCCTTCGCTGATGCAATATTCCTCGACGTTCGTAAACTCTTTATCGTTGAGCTTGATGCCGACTTCATGTTTCGCCACGTCTGCATTGTAGTATCGGCTGCGCGGGTTAACGGAGAGGCGATCGGGGAGCGGTGGAAGTTGTGTCGTGTCGTTCATGGATTTAGCCTGCCATCGTTAAAATTATGGAATGCGGATTTTCGGGATTGTATCCCGTCGCACCGATTATTACCGTCGCTTACGCAATAGCCGGCGGGAAAAGAGGCATACTGACTTTGCGTTTAAATCGAAGCTGCGCCTTCC
The DNA here is from genome assembly GCA_036675035.1 of Oxalobacteraceae bacterium. GTDB lineage: Bacteria > Pseudomonadota > Gammaproteobacteria > Burkholderiales > Burkholderiaceae_D > MESE01. The sequence goes on along the minus strand of JAKFFO010000017.1, from coordinate 4,464 downwards.
ATTGAAAGTCGACATGATAAACAGCCCCGCATCCACATCACCATCAAGCAGCTCCCCGCAATCCGCCATGCGGACCGTGGCGATTGCCGGTGCCACCGGCCTGGTCGGTCGCGAGATTCTGCGAGGCCTGCTGAATGACGATTCGGTTGCGGCGATCCATGCGCTGGGCCGCCGCCCGATGAGCATGCAGCATCCAAAGCTGACATCGCACGTGGTCGACTTCGCGACGCTGCCTTCGCTGCCGCCGCTACCGCCGATCAACGAGGTTTATCTCGCGCTCGGTACATTGATCAAGGTGGCGGGCAGCCAGGAGGCATTCCGCGCGGTGGATTTTTCAGCCAATCTTGCGGTGGCCCGCGCAGCGCTCGCAGCCGGCGCCCGCCGCGCAGGCCTGGTCAGCGCGATGGGGGCGGATGCGCACTCGCGCATTTTCTACAACCGGGTAAAGGGCGAACTGGAAGATGCGTTATCGGCGCTGGACTTGCAGGCGCTGGTGATAGCGCGCCCGTCGTTTCTGGAAGGGGATCGCGAGACGCTGGGGCAGCCAATCCGCGGCGGCGAAAAACTCGCGATGTCGGTAAGCACGCTGTTACGCCCGATCATTCCGGCGAATTACCGGTCAATTGCCGCGACCGATGTTGCCCGCACATTGCTTGCGCGCGTGCCGCTGGCGCAAGGCAAGGAAGTGCTGTTATCTGGGGTAATGCAGTCCAGGTAGCGTTAAGGGGGTGGGCTCAAGCTTAAAAAATATGCGAGTGTGGCCCTTGATTTCCTTGACAGCTTAATGAGCCAGCAGATGAATGCAGAAATCGCGGTTTGCCTGCTGAGGCACGATACCAGGCTGGGGATCGCTGAACTTTTGTGACCTGGCGTTTCTCTACCATTGACCGATGAACGAAGCACCGGATTCCATGCAGGGATGCAATGACACCGTGTTCCTGAGCCAGGTGTGCGATTGCGCCGCAATGGATGCGATCGAATGTGTATTGTTGAATCCCCTGAATTCTATTCCGGCAATGCGCTGCATGACCGGTTGATCGGAAGAGGAACAGCGACTACCCGCCGCCAGGCCTGCTCGCATCCAGCAAGGCATCGGCATCGGGCGTTTCATTCAGAGACGAAAAGCAGCGATTCAGATAATCAATGGAGGCGAAATGTGCAGTTTTATCTCGAAACATTTTTGGCCTGTCGATCAAATGAAAGATTGTTCTGCTGGCTCCGCTGTTCAGAGAATGAGAGCATATGAATACAATCAAACACAAATCGGTGTATTAACGGGGCCGATTTTTAATTGGCTGATGGGGATGCTGGCGAGTTATTGCAGCTTGATAATATTTGAACCCGTCAGCAAGGTAGCGGTTGAATATCTTTATTTGATGGTGTTATTCGGTGTGCTGATGACCGTTTGCCTTGTCGGCTCTCTGATTCTTTCAATTGCTTATGTCTTTTTGAAAAAATCGATCGAATGAAGGTTCATCAAAGTTAAAGGGGCCGGTCGCGCATTAAGAGGCGCACGACCGGCCCCTTTTAATTCGCCACTATATCAAGGCTGACGAAACACTTTTTTTCTTTCCCTTTGTTGCCTCAAAATTTCTTCGGTAAAAACTGCCGATTTTTTGCGGCTATAGTGTTCGATGTGCGACCGGCGTACTCGGCATGTAACTCAAAATTCTCAATTGCATTTTCAGGAGTATCCAGAAAATAAACGTCGTTCAAAGCAACTGAAAATTCTTTCCCGATCACTTTATCGCAAGGCATTTTGGCGTATTCGTCATAGACTTGATTGCCGTCCCACGAGATAGACAGTTCGGTATTTACAGACTGATAGGTCTTGTTGGTATCCAGGTCTTTTAACGTGTATCTGACTGCACCGGGAAACTGATTCCAGATTGCATATTGGCTTCCGCATTTTACGAACGTGGTGAATGTGCCGTGGATTACTATGTTCTCGGTTTCTCGATACTTACTCTCGTCGAACCGAATCTTGAATTCTTTTGAATCACTCATGCTATCCGCCTTTGCGATCGAGCCGAACATAATGGACGTCAAAATAATAGCAGTCAGAAATGGACGATAGCTTATTCGCATAGCTTAAACCTCCAATGTATTCGGTTCATTCTTCACCTTCACATTGCCATCGAGAGCAACGGATTCCGAATAAACGGTGACGCAAGGGGCGGGCGGCGGAGCATGATTGGGGTCAGGTTGTGCATTCTTTCTGGCGCAGGGCAAAAGGCAAGACCTGATCCCGAGATTCCACGAGATCACGAGCATGACCCTCCGGAGCAAATGTGTAGAGCATGATTCCATGCTCCAATCAAATCGACACATCGTGCCCGTTCCCTTGTTACATTCATTAACAAAATCCCAACAACTTTCATCGCGGCCATGCGGTCTGACGTACATGTGCTGCGCAGCTTATCGATAACAGAATGATTCTTAAACTCGGAGGAATAATGTTAAAAAAATCCATCGCCATTGCGGCCGCAACGTTTTCAATTCTTGGCCTCAGCGCATGTGACGTCGAAAAGACGCAAGAAGGTAACGTTACCTTACCGGAGGTTGAGGTGGAGCAGAAACAAGCCGGTGATGTGACGGCACCGAAATACGATGTAAAAACACCTGATGTAGCGGTGACCAAAGAGGAAAAGACGGTCGAAGTTCCGACGGTGGGCACTGAAGAAAAGAAAGTGGAAGTGCCGAAGGTGGAAGTTACTCCGGCCGACGAAAAGAAATAAAAGCTGGCTCGCAAAAAGGGGCGCCTCGGATCGGGGCATCCCTTTTTTTGCATGATTCGATATCGCTGAATTGCATTAGCATGTGAATGCAATATCGGTATCGCTTGCTCAAGCTGCGCCACATACCTTCGCCCCGCCAAAATTGTGCCGCTCAATTGAAAGAGCCATGCTCGCATGTATTTTAATGCGAGCATGGCCCCTTTAATTCTGGTGCTTATTTCTTGGAGAGTGCGGCGCGGAAATCAGTATCGGCAAGCAGTTTGGCGACCAATTTTCGATAAAGTCCTTCATACTTGGCTGCAGCGAGGGGAACCGCGGTTGCCGCTATAAAGGACGACTCCCACGAATCGTCAACAGACAATTCCTTATCGAATTTCGCTGAACCGGAGCGCGTTACGACGAAACGTGCTGCAAGCTTGGCCGTGCCAGTCGCTATGGCGGCGTCGACTTCCGACTGCTTCAAGGTGCCGCTTATAACAGCGTTGGATGCAGCGTCATACAACCCTGCGGCCTCCAGTTCAACGCGGAGTGATTCACGGAGATACTGGGCGAATGAGCCCTCGACAGGGGAGGCGACACTGTTGGCGCCGCGAAGGCTATGCGATTTGTCCATATCCGGAGAGGCAGATCGATCAAGGCTGAATTTGCCGACGGCGGCCGGTGTCAATGCCGCACTTCGCAAAGCGGCCGTTGTTTCGAGCGTTCCTTTCGGCTGGCTCATGCTGATATTTGCACAGCCCACCAATTGAATTAGTGCCGATAGGCCGACGGTCAGGGTCAGTAGACGAATTGTTTTCATGATTTTTTAGTAGTTAAGGGAAAGATTTACTGGAAGCCCGGATCTTTTGCAAGGTCGCGCAATGCATTGCTGATAACTGCATGCGTCATCTTCATGACAGCATCGTTCGCGCTGTCAACGCGGACGGTTCCCGGCGGTGGGCTAGAAGCACCCAAAGTGGTATGAATCGCATGCCGCGTCACCTTCACGATTGGCGTTGTTTGTCCTGGAGCCAGATAGCTGATCTTGCACTCGTAACCATCCGCGACCGTCGAGCCGACCAGGCCGAAGGTAAAACCGGTAACAAAGCCTTTGGCTGCAGGGCTGTCGTCGTTTAGCGGAATATTGTTCAGCTTGACATCGAGAATCGCGCCGCCCGGAGGGGCATCAAGAGTGGAAAACAAACCGGTCGCTTTAATCTGGTCAGTTACCGCTGTCTGCAAATAACTGGTTGCAGCAGAGTTCGGGGCGCCGCGGGTCTGAAATTCAAAATTGAGCTTGACTGGTTTAGGCTGGGCGACCTTCGGCATTTCTGCAGCCGGCACGTCTTTCGTCGCTGGATCAAGATAGAAACTCGCACAACCGGTTAATAGGGCGCTAGCCGTAATAAGTAAGCCCAGACTTAAGCTCCGTAGTCTTGCAGCAAATGAAGTGGTCATGAATCAGCCGTTAGAAGGTGAATGAATAAAGCACGCTAAAAAGTTGAAGGCAAAGAAGCGGCAGTTACGGTGGAATAATTCCGAAGGCATGCCGGGCAAATGCACTGGCAACGTTTAATTTGTCGGAGGCACAGTCACCGACGGCGATAATATTAGTTTGGCAATATGGAGGTGTCCGAAATTTTGTGTGTGAAAGGTCGGGGTTAAAAATCAGCTCAGTGCATTGGTGAATCGCTCGCCGAATAAAATGGCAAATTGATTAGCCGCCTGTTTCCACGTGATGGGTGGC
>JAKFFO010000110.1:0-9974 GCA_036675035.1 Oxalobacteraceae bacterium | reverse complement strand
GCGAACAAATCTTCGCCGCCGTCATCCGGAGTGATAAAGCCGAAGCCTTTGGAGTCGTTGAACCACTTGACTGTACCTGTTGCCATAAAAGCGTCTTTCTAATATAAACTAATCACACGAGCCGTAAAAGCAAGAAGCTTCGCGTAACGCCGCCCCCTCTTAAAACTTGCTCTCTTCGTATTAATTAGTGCTTGATCGCACTTATCAATAAATTCCATTCTTTGCGTAAAAAATAAAAATGTCAAGCAATTTGGTCTGGATGATAAGTTTTCTGCGAGAAAGCGCAAAAACAACTCTTGATTTGAGCCATTCCATCGTCATCTGCGGACTGTCAAGAAAGCGCGTAATATCGACGTAAATATTGAAGTCTTCCTATTTCGCGCATTGCGCAGGTAAATACCGGCACTAAAATAGACGCATGGCAACCAAGGATGAAAACGGTACCGTTATAGTGCGGAAAGAGCAGAAGCAGAAGCTCAAACCGCCACCGATGTACCAGGTATTGTTGTTAAATGATGATTACACGCCGATGGAATTCGTCGTTGCAATCATTCAGGAATATTTTAATAAAGACCGCGAAACTGCGACGCAGATCATGCTCATGGTTCACCGCGATGGGAAAGGTATGTGTGGCATGTATCCTAAAGACATAGCAAGTACTAAAGTTGAACTCGTTTTAACCCACGCTCGAAAGGCAGGACATCCCCTGCAATGCGTGATGGAGGAAGCATGATTGCTCAGGAATTGGAAGTCAGTTTGCATATGGCATTTGTCGAGGCCCGTCAGGCTCGGCATGAATTTATTACGGTTGAACATTTGTTGCTGGCGTTGCTCGATAACCCGTCCGCAGCCGAGGTCTTGCGTGCGTGTGCCGTCAACGTCGAAGATTTGCGTAAAACGTTGACCAACTTCATCAACGACAATACGCCGACAGTGCCTGGCGCGAGCGAAGTCGACACCCAACCGACGCTCGGTTTTCAGCGGGTGATTCAACGTGCCATTATGCATGTACAGTCCGCGTCCAACGGAAAGAAAGAAGTAACAGGTGCGAACGTCTTGGTCGCGATCTTTGGTGAAAAGGACTCGCATGCTGTCTACTACCTGCATCAGCAGGGAGTAACCCGACTGGATGTTGTGAACTTTATTTCGCATGGCGTGCGCAAGGACCAGCAGACCGACGCACAGAAATCGCCGGAAGGTGTTGAAGAGGCCCAGGTTGAAGGTCAGCAAAAAGAAAGCCCGCTAGATCAGTTCACGCAAAACCTGAACAAGCTTGCTGCCGAAGGCAAAATCGATCCGCTGATTGGACGTGAATCGGAAGTTGAGCGGGTTATCCAGACATTGTGCCGTCGTCGCAAGAACAATCCTCTGCTGGTGGGCGAGGCAGGCGTTGGCAAGACGGCGATCGCAGAGGGCCTGGCTTGGCGCGTGACGCAGGGAGATGTTCCCGAAATATTGCAGACTGCGGTGGTCTATTCGCTTGACATGGGTGCGCTGCTCGCGGGCACGAAGTATCGTGGCGATTTCGAACAACGCTTGAAGGCGGTTTTGAAGCAACTGAAAGACAACCCGAACGGTATTTTGTTCATTGATGAAATCCACACCATCATCGGTGCGGGATCTGCTTCCGGCGGCACACTCGATGCGTCGAATTTGCTCAAGCCGGCGCTTGCAAGCGGACAGTTGAAGTGCATCGGTGCGACCACGTACACGGAGTTCCGCGGCGTGTTCGAAAAGGATCATGCGTTATCGCGTCGCTTCCAGAAGATCGATGTAAATGAGCCGACCGTCGAACAGACTGTGCAAATTCTTCGTGGTTTGAAATCGCGATTTGAAGAGCATCACGGCGTCAAATATTCGTCATCTGCACTAACGTCTGCTGCCGAGCTAGCCGCACGCTTCATCAATGACCGTCATCTGCCGGACAAGGCAATCGATGTGATCGACGAAGCTGGAGCCGCCCAGCGCATTCTTCCAAAGTCGAAGCAGAAAAAAACCATCGGCAAGGGCGAAATCGAAGAGATCATTTCGAAGATCGCGCGCATTCCGCCTCAGTCGGTCAATCAGGACGACCGCACCAAGCTGCAGACAATCGACCGCGATCTGAAGAATGTCGTATTCGGCCAGGAGCCGGCGATCGAAGCTTTGGCGTCGGCGATCAAGATGGCGCGTGCCGGCTTGGGCAAAACCGACAAGCCAATCGGCTCATTCCTGTTCTCGGGTCCGACTGGCGTGGGCAAGACGGAGGTCGCCAAGCAGCTTGCATTCATTCTCGGCATCGAGTTGATCCGCTTCGACATGTCAGAGTACATGGAGCGGCATGCGGTCAGCCGTCTGATCGGTGCGCCGCCCGGATATGTCGGATTTGATCAGGGAGGCTTGCTAACCGAAGCCATTACGAAAAAGCCGCATGCTGTCTTGTTGCTCGACGAGATTGAGAAAGCCCACCCAGATATTTTCAATATTCTGCTGCAGGTGATGGATCATGGCGCGCTGACCGATAATAACGGCCGCAAAGCCGATTTCCGGAACGTGATCATTATCATGACCACGAATGCCGGCGCCGAGAGTTTGCAGAAGCGATCCATCGGCTTTACCGACAAGAAGGAAGCCGGCGACGAGATGGCGGATATCAAGCGCATGTTTACGCCGGAATTCCGCAACCGGCTGGATGCGATCATCAGCTTCCGTGCGCTGGATGAGGAAATCATTCTTCGCGTCGTGGACAAATTCCTGATGCAGCTTGAAGAGCAATTGCACGAGAAGAAAGTCGAGGCAATATTTACCGATAGCTTGCGGAAATTCCTGGCGAAGAAGGGCTTCGATCCGTTGATGGGTGCGCGTCCGATGTCTCGTCTGATACAGGATATGATTCGCAAAGCCCTGGCAGACGAGTTATTGTTCGGAAAACTGGTAACCGGCGGGCGGGTGACGGTCGACCTGGTGGAGAATGATCAGATCAAGCTGGATTTCGTCGAAGGCGATCCATCGCCGCCGGCATCGCCTCAGGAAGCAGTGGAAGTGGAATAATTCCGCATCAAAAATTGAAAGCCCGGATTCACGTGAGTGAATTCGGGCTTTTTTTTTGCGATATCTATTTACGGCGTGACGCCTGGCGCAAGATTCGGCGGCACGATTGTCGGCAGAACCGTCATAGCTGCGTTCGCATCGAGTGCGGGCGTCGAAAGACGATTGGCTTACGGCGAAAGTGGTTTCTTGTCTGCCTGCTTGGCTTTTACATCAGCCACAATTCTTTCCATTACCGACAAGCGGAATGCCGTAGACGGATGAATCGCGGTATATCCATTCAGGACAGTCGGCGGATATCGGGTTGCCAGCCGCTGCCAGAACTTGGGGGCGCGGTCAACGCTATAGCCGGCGCGTGCGAGCATATACAGCGACAACGTATCGGCTGCCGCATCCAGCTCTCGCGACATCGGTCTTACACCCGAAGTCCCGGCCAGCGTTGTTGTATCCGGCTGAAGCCGAATCAGGTTGTCAATAATGGCACCGACAGTAGCGCTCATGTTCCGTTTTCCGGCGTGCCCGAGCGAGTTGTGAGCCATTTCCTTGGCGAGCACATAGGCGAGCTCTTCGTCGGATCGGGCAAAATCCATCATGCCACGCGTAATCAAAATGCGACGACCATCGTCGTATGCGTTAACCGTATCGACGTTGCCGAGTTCAATGCTGTAGGCGCAGGCGCGGGTGAGCGGTACGTCGAGAACGGTACTCGCACCATCTCTCAGAACGGTTAACCTGATGCTGGATCGACTGCCTACCAGTGGTCCAAGAACGGCCGCCGCTTCCCGTTCCGCGTTGGGCCCTGTGGGCAAGGACTGATCTTCTGCCTGAAGTAGTTTATCGCCGCGCTGTACGCCGGCTCGTACCGCACCGCTGCCCGCGAGTACGCCCATTACCTGCAACCGATCATTCAGATCGTACAATGCCTGTGCCGCCGGTGCCAGTTCGGCAGAATATGAATACTTGTTCTTCGCAGTGAAGCCGAGCAGATTGCGGGCGTTGCCTTTGCATAGTTCCGGATTGTTTACCAACAATGGGGCGGCTACGCGGTACAGACGATCTTGATGCGATATCAGCGTACGCAGAGCTGCTTCACCAGATGCGCTCACAATCGGCTCGATGACTGCCGATTCAGGTTCCAAAGGAGGTAACTGCGTCGCACATGCGGCAAGCATGAATGCTGCAGGAACCAGGATTGCGCGACGCAGTATCATGGTTCCCGACGTCGGCGACATCGACGCTCGAATTATGCTTTCCATGTCTATTCTCATCAATGTTTCCCTGTACTGCCGAAACCATCGGCTCCTCGATCGCTGGTATCGAATTCTTCGACGACGTTGAAACCGACTTGCAATACAGGCACGATAATCAATTGCGCGAGCCGTTCCATCGGATTCAGCGTAAATGCGGATTGGCCGCGATTCCATGTCGATACCATGAGTTGACCTTGGTAGTCCGAGTCGATCAAGCCAACCAGATTCCCCAGCACAATGCCATGTTTATGGCCCAAGCCGCTGCGCGGCAAAATCATCGCAGCATAAGCCGGATCGGCAATATGAATCGCCAATCCGGTCGGGATCAAATGGGTAGCGCCGGGTTCGATCACGAGAGGTGCATCGATGCATGCACGTAAATCGAGGCCGGCGCTCCCTGTGGTTGCGTACGCAGGCAGTTGCTCTTTCATGCGCGGGTCGAGAATTTTGATGTCGATGGTTTTCATGATGATTTTCGATGACAAAGATGATAGGCGCCGGAGCATTCCGGTAAGCCAGCACAAGGGGAAACGGTCAAATGCGGCGGGCGATTTCGGTCACGAGTTGCCGCGCCAGTTTTTGTTTGTCTGCCCGTTGAAGATGGGTGTGGCCCTGTTCGTCGAACAATATCAGCTCGTTCTGGTCCTGGCCGAAAGTTTGCGGTCCGATATTGCCGACCAATAGCGGAATGTTCTTCTTCTCGCGCTTGGCCTTGCCGTGTTTCAGAAGATCTTCGGACTCGGCCGCAAATCCGACGCAAAAGGGACTCTTCGGTAATGCGGCGACGGACGCCAGGATATCCGGATTTTGTTCAAATATCAGCTGTGGCAATTCGTTGCCGGTAGTCTTCTTCAGTTTCTGTTCGCTTGCATTGGTGACTTTCCAATCCGCGACCGCGGCAACCGCAATAAAAATGTCCTGATCAACAATATGCGACAGGACGACGTCGTGCATTTGCTGTGCGGTCTGAACGTTGATGCGATGAACGTTGTAGGGCGCAGCAAGAGCCGTGGGACCGGATACCAGCGTGACGTCGGCGCCGGCCTCGCGCGCTGCTCGTGCAACCGCATAACCCATTTTTCCGGATGAAAGATTGGTGATGCCTCGTACAGGGTCGATCGGTTCGAACGTCGGGCCTGCGGTAATCAGGACGCGTTTCCCGGACAGCGTTTTGGGCTGAAATGCGGCAGCCACCTCTTCCAGCAGTTGTTCCGGCTCCAGCATGCGGCCCATGCCGGTTTCTCCGCACGCCTGTTCTCCTGCGTCCGGGCCCAGAATGCCGATGCCATCCGCCTTGAGCTGCGCGACGTTTCGTTGCGTCGCCGGGTTTTGCCACATTTCCACGTTCATCGCCGGGGCGGCCAGCAACGGCAGCATCACGCGACGTGCCAGGCACAATGTCGAAAGCAGGTCGTCGCATGCGCCATGGGCCAGCTTGCGCATGAAGTCGGCGGAGCAGGGTGCGATGACAATCGCATCGGCATCCCGGGTCAGATCGATATGCGCCATGTTATTGGCGACCCGCGCATCCCACTGATCGATGAATACTGTCCGGTTCGACAGGGCCTGCATCGTCACCGGCGTGATGAAATGCGTTGCCGACTGCGTCATCACCACCTGCACTGACGCACCCGCCTTGACCAGCGCGCGAGCGAATTCGGCAGCTTTGTAGCAGGCGATACCTCCGGTCAAACCCAAGACTATTTTTTTACCGGCGAGATCCATGGAAGCTCCTGAAATGACGTCGTGAAATAGTGTATCAGCCTAAAAGCAAGGTCCCTATTTATTCGTCCGTCGCAATTCGTCGGTAATGAACAATGCCGCACCGACAAAAATTGCGCAATCCGCCACATTGAAGGCGGGCCAGTGCCAGTTATTGACATGGAAATCGAGGAAGTCGATGACATGACCGTGCCATAGCCGGTCGATGACGTTGCCAACCGCACCGCCCAGTATCAATGCCAGTGCCCAGCAAAACAGTCTTTGCCCGACATTTTTTTTAAGCAGATAGACAATGAACAACGAGGCAGCGATGCCCAGCACCGTGAAAAAATAACGTTGCCATCCACCTTGATCGGCCAGAAAACTGAACGCCGCGCCCTTGTTATAAACCAGAACAAGATTGAAGAACGACGTAACGGGAAGGGATTCACCGAAAAGAAAAGTCCGGGCAATCATGATCTTCGTAAGCTGATCCAGAAATACCACAATTGCGGCAATGCCCAGCCATCGAATCAAGCTGGATTGTGCACTGGGGAAAAGACGGTTATTAGAAGTCATGAAATTTAAGTGGTCGAGGCATGTGAATGTGAACCGCATTTCGCGATGCATGCCGGATGCGGTTCATCGGTAACCAAGTCAGGCGAATTTTCGTCGTTCACCCGGAGCGGACAAATTCGATACGCAGCGTCCGCAAATATCCGGATGCTCCGCATGCGCGCCGACATCAGCGCGATAGTGCCAGCAGCGTTCGCATTTGCGCGCCTCGGAGGGCTTGACGTCCAGCGCCAGGAGCGAAGGAATTCCATCCTTTTGCTCGCCGATCTTGGCTGGATCGACGGCTACCGGAAGATGTAGCGTTTCGAATCGAGCCTTGGTGTCCGGGTCCGCCAGATTATGCAGACTGCTGCGCGAGACGATCAATACGAATTTCAGATCATCGCCAAGCGTCTGCAAATGGTCATGGAACAGGCGGTCTGCGTAAATATCCACTTCCGCCTGCAGCGACGAGCCGATCTTCCCGCTCATTCGGACCTCTTCCAGTTCCTTCATCACCGTTCCGCGGATCGTGCGGATCACATTCCATTTGTCGAGAAGCGCGGTCGAACTCGTTACTTGCGGCAGCGCGTAATAAGTTTGCGTGAAGATTGTTTCCGAGCTTGCCGCAAACGCTTTTTCGCCCGCGAACACCTGCCATGCTTCCTCTGCGGTAAAGGACAAAATCGGCGCGACCAGACGCAGCAATGACTGGGTGATATGCCATAGCGCGGTTTGCGCGGAACGTCGTGCTTTCGAGTCCACGTAACCGGTATACAGGCGGTCTTTCAGGATATCGAGATAGAAGCCGCCCAGATCCTCGGAGCAGTAAGCCTGCAACTTGGATACGACTGGATGGAACTCGAACGCGTCATAGTGCGCCAGGATCTCTGCCTGCAGCTCGGCCATGCGAGCAATTGCATAGCGGTCGATCTCGACCAGCTCGTCAATTGCGATTGCATCCGTTGCAGAGTCGAAATCGGATGTATTCGCCAGCAGGAACCGCAGCGTGTTTCGAATGCGGCGGTACGCTTCGGTCACGCGTTTCAGTATTTCGTCGGAGATCGAAAGTTCACCGGAATAATCGGTGGATGCAACCCACAGGCGCAGGATGTCGGCACCCAGCGTATCGGATATCTTTTGCGGCGCAAGCACGTTGCCAAGCGACTTGGACATCTTTTTGCCTTCGCCATCGACCACGAAGCCGTGAGTCAGAAGCGCCTTGTATGGCGCGCACCCATTGAGCATGGCCGACGTCAGCAACGACGAATGAAACCAGCCGCGATGCTGGTCCGATCCTTCGAGATACAGGTCAGCCGGAAAATGCGACTCGGCAGCATGCGATCCACGAAGTACGGTCTGGTGCGTGGTGCCGGAATCGAACCAAACATCCAGAGTGTCCCGGTTCTTGACGTACATCGGAGCATCGGCGCCAAGCAATTCTTCCGGGTCAAGCGAGTGCCACGCTTCAATGCCGTCTTGCTCGACGCGTTTGGCGACTTGTTCCAGCAGTTCCGGCGTGCGCGGATGCAGTTCGCCGGTTTCCTTGTGAACGAAGAACGCCATCGGAACGCCCCACTGGCGCTGGCGTGACAAGGTCCAGTCAGGCCGGTTGGCGATCATCCCGTGCAGTCGCGCCTTGCCCCAGGATGGATAAAACGCGGTTGCTTCGATGCCCGCCAATGCGATCTCGCGCAAATTCGCACCGCCTTGTTTCGGCATCACGTCCATGCCGGCGAACCATTGGGATGTCGCCCGATAGACGATCGGCGTCTTGTGGCGCCAGCAATGCATGTAGCTGTGGTCAAACATCACCAGCTTGAACAATGCGCCGGCTTCGTCCAGCTTTGCACAGATTGGCTTGGATGCTTCCCAGATCGTCATGCCGCCGAAGAACGGTAGCCACGATGCATATTTGCCGTCGCCCATCACCGGATTGAGTATTTCGTCATCCTTCAGGCCGTGCGCCTTGCACGAAATGAAGTCGTCCACGCCATACGCGGGTGCCGAGTGGACGATGCCGGTACCGGTATCGAGCGTTACATACTCGGCCAGATAAACTGGCGAAAAACGGTTGTAGAACGGATCGGCCTGGTGCAGCGGATGCATGAAGCGGATGCCGCCAAGCTTGCTTCCGGCGGCACGAGCTACGCCGCCATGCTGTGCGTCATGCGGCGCAGCCGTGAATTTTCCATTGTGCAGAAGCAGCCCGTACTGCTCCGGCTGGATGCGTTCGACAAAATCTGCAACCCGGTCCGCGGCCAGCACAACCAGCCGTGCCGCTCCATTCTTGATGATCCGGGCAATTACATATTCTGCATCCGGATGCATGTTCAGCGCCTGGTTCGACGGAATGGTCCATGGCGTCGTGGTCCAGATCACTGCGTAAATCGGTTCATCCGGAACCGCTTCCGTGCCAAACGCCTTGGCCAGCTTGTGGCGGTCTTCATCGGATACCGGGAAACCGACATCGATCGCCGGGTCGCGCTTGTCCTGGTACTCGACTTCTGCTTCGGCCAGCGCCGAGCCGCAGTCGAAACACCAGTTGACCGGCTTCAGGCCGCGATATACGTAGCCTTTTTCCAGGATTTTTCCGAGTGCACGAAGCTCGTCTGCCTCATTGCCGAACGCCATGGTCTTGTACGGGTTGTCCCATTCCCCGAGCACGCCGAGGCGGATGAAATCCTTCTTTTGCCGTTCGATCTGTTCGGCTGCGTAAGCGCGCGATTTGGCGATGACTTCTGCGGTCGGCAAACCTTTGCCATACTGTTTTTCGATCTGGATCTCGATCGGCATGCCGTGGCAATCCCAGCCGGGCACATATTGCGCATCGAACCCGGCGAGTTGGCGTGCCTTGACAATCGTGTCTTTCAGGATCTTGTTGACTGCGTGGCCGATGTGGATGTCGCCGTTTGCGTAGGGCGGCCCGTCATGCAGGATGAACTTGGTGCGGCCTTTGGAGGCGTTGCGTATCCTTTGGTAGATTTTTTTCGCTTGCCATTCTTTCACCCATTGCGGTTCCCGCTTCGCGAGATCGCCGCGCATCGGAAACGGCGTTTCGGTCATGTTGACCGGATATTTGCTTTGCGGTTTGTTGGCGGGTTTGCCGGGTTTTTTATCGGACATGATTTTCTTCAACGGTATTCAGTGGATCAAACGGGTGGCATTTCGATTTCTGGGCGGCGTTTGATGGTCAAATTCGATCGGTTGCGGAGATCGCCGCACGGTCGGGAGTATTGAAGTAGGCGCGCGCCTGTTCCGCATCGCGTTCGATTGCTGCAGTGAGCGTCGGCAGATCGGAGTATTTTTCTTCGTCGCGCAGTTTCTTCAGGTGGCGCTCGTAACGGCCGCTGGCGAGGTAATCCGCGAGCATCTCCTGCGTCAGCACCGAGGTGGCGCCGGACATCACGTGTTTCATGGCGCGCAGTGTGTCGCGGTGGC
>JAKFFO010000233.1:0-10081 GCA_036675035.1 Oxalobacteraceae bacterium | reverse complement strand
CTTGCCGCACCATGAGCACCATAGTTTTTGCCCGTGAACCTGAACGTCGGAGCGCTCGCAGCGTTTGCAATTCGCGACTGCCAGTTGCTCCTTGATTTGTTCGAATAAATGCATGCTGCGCCTGCGGTTTGGATTTGGTTGGCTGATTTTATTATAGAAATATAGTAATTCGTGTTATGAAGCGAACAACGAGGCAAACCATGGTGTTTCGACGTGCGGGGAAAACTGGGTCTGTGTCCTATGCTTGAGCTGATTAGAACGGGAGTCATCGGGTTATGGGCCACACGCCCAAACAGATTAGGAGAAGAGAATGAGGCATACCTTGACGATCACTAAAGTCGTTCTGTCAGGCGCCTTATTAGGCGTCATTATTTTAATAACTCTTGTTTTGTTAAGGCAATTTACAAATGTTGGTAAATCGATGTTGGTGCAAGAAAAGCTGGAGTCGTTTATTGCGTCCAAAAAAGCAGCAGTCAAGCTGAGCAAGATATTTCCTTGGCCGTGGGAACGTCTTTGCAGCACAGGCGATATCGCCACGAAGGAAGCGTTTGAAGACGCGCTGGGAAGAGACGACACCATTCGTGTATCACTAAGGGGACAACCGGGGACAGATCACGGTTTCCAACGCTCACGTATGCGCTGGCGCAGCATTGGACGATTAAGCCCGAGGCCGGTTGAATGACGAATCGACCGATTATCTTTTTTGAGGGGTTCGACAAGACGACTGATGCGGTTGACCTCCGAACGACCGTCGTACCTGGCGCGCCAAAATCCCTTGAATGCCATCCGAGAATATTGTGCGGACCCTAAGGCGTTCTAAATGCTGCGGCACCGGTCGTCATTTTATTGGAATCGTATTCGAGAATATCATAGGCAATACCAAGGCGTTCTCCGCTGGCGCCCGTGAAGAGACCTTTGATTCCGATTTGGCCGCCCGACGCGCCGATCGCGGACCCTGAAGATACGCCTGTATAAAATGTCGCCTGCGATGGGTCAAGCGACACCCCAATCCCGCCGAAATTGGCCAAATTATAGTTAACCCCAGCCGCAGCATTGACGATATTGAGGTTCAATGTCATCTGCAGCGAAGCTGCGCCGGTAAAGAGGACATCTACGGCACCGTTCAGGGTGCCAAGCGACGTGCCGCTCATACCGTCGAACGTAACCGGTGGCGTTGCGCCTACCAGGCTATAGGTGGCGGTACCAGCAACAGGAAGAGCTGCCGTGGCAGTCGGTATGCCAACGACGTAATGCAAGCCTTCGTTTGATCCGTACATCGCTTCAGTACCCGGCAGGGACCCGCTGACCGGGCCAATCCATCTGCCCCATCCGATGAGGCCATCACTGCTGGTGATCTGTGCCGCACCGGCAGTCAAGTCAAGGCTGCCGTTGGAACTGACAAAAGATGTCAGCGTCTGCCCAGGATCCAAGGTCGCATTGGCGTTGGTTTCGATGTGCGAGCCGGAAGGGGTTGGATCACTAAAAAACGAATACGCCACGGCATAGCCAGGGCCTGATACAAGAATCGGAGGAGGAGGGGCCGTCGTCACTGGTGGTGTTGTGGTTGTCGTGAGTGGCAGCGGATCACCCAGCGTCGTACGTTGCTCGCCGACCGCAGCAATATTTTCTTCTGCTTCGAGTTGTCGGGTTCCCGAATTTACGGCAGGTGCCAGCGCTTTTTCAGTGGTCATTTCCGGGCCGGCCTGCGGCGAAGCCACAATCGCCGATTGGCCCGCGCCCAGAACCAGACTGCCATTATCATTCGTCACCGAAACCCGGCCTTCGCCGACGGTCACAATCAGGGTATCGCCTATCTGGTTTGCGCTATACGCTGTGCCCCGAATGCCAAGCGTCGCCGTCGGAGTATGCATTGTGTAACTGTCTTTATTGACCTTCCCTATCAAGCCGGTGATCTTGCGCAGGCCGCCCCTCAATAGCCGGAAGATTGCTTTTTCATTGCCATCTTGCTTGCCGGTAAAAGCAAACTTTTCAACCACGAAGGTGGTATTCGGCTGCAGCGACAAATACGCGCCATCGGTAAATCGAATCTGTACCCGCCCATTGCCGGTGACGATACTATCGCCATCATTAATGGCGGCGCCCTTCCCGAGCGCCCGCACATTGCCATCGCTGCCTTTTGCCGATACATCGCCAAAAGAAAAATCGACCTGCCCAGCCGACAAGGCGAAAGCGGGCGACGCAAAAACGGCCGCGACAAGCGCAGCGAACAGGCTGCCACGGAGCACGGAAAATGGAATTCGGAAGCGCATAGCTGACCTCACCAGATTAATAAAACTCACGGCGCACAGTGATCAGGTACTGGGTGCGCGAGTAATCGTTGAGTGCAATATTCGAAGCGTTGCGTGTCCAGATAATCTCCGGCTTGATTGCCCAAAGTGGCGCCGGCGCATATGACAGCGCCAGACTGACATCCGTTTGCCGGTCGGATCTGTCTCGCATGAACCCGGGCTCCTGGCCCTGGTAGTTGCGGCGTTCATGGCTTGCATTACCAGTCAGCATCACGCTGGACGACAGGGTCAGCTGTCCGCCGACTCGCAGTCCGACAATATGATTGCCAAGGTGTGGCACGCCGGATCGGCGGGGATTTTCACGACCCAGATAGGCGCCTGCGTACGCCAACGGAGCATAAATTCCGGAAAAAGCCTGTGAATAGGCCATGCCGACCAGATAACGATTCGCGTTGCGAATCTGTTGCGCGCTTTCGTAATCCTGCTGCATGAGCTGGCCATAAGCCGTAACCTGCCGTTGCTCATCAATGTTATGTTGCCATTGGCCCAGCAGGCCATAGGTTTGCCGGTAGCTTTGATGGTCCAGAAAGATTTTTTGATACTGCAAGGCGCCGGTAAATTGGTCAATGCCGCGACTATGCGTCAGTCCCATTGCGGCATCGATATAGCCGATGTCATATTCGCCATAGCTGCGGTAATGGCGCTGGCCAATGTTCGCATTGGCATTGAGCGCCCATGCAGCGGAAAAGGGATGGGTCAAGCGGATGCCGGCTGCCGCTTTGAGCAACTGGGAGCTTCTGCGCACCGAACCTGGAGCAAGCGTGGCAATCAGGCCGCCAAAGGCCGGGATTGCAATTTGACTGTTTGCCGTCGCACTGTTTGCGTTCGAGTCATAACCGGCACCGGCTTCCACATAGCCGCGCACCCTGCTGCCGGTATTCGCCGTGATTTGATCGATGGCGCTCAAGTATCGCTGAATCGCTGCATTGACCTCTCCCGGCGTTTGCTGGCGCTTGACCGTTTCGAATTCCTGCTGCGAAGATTTGGTTTCTCCCATCAGGTAATAAGCACGCGCCAGTTCGAGGCGGGCGGGACCATTATCGGGATTGGTCGCCAGAAAACGTTCAAGTGCAAAAACAGCTTCTGCAGGCTTGCCACTGTCCAGGGCGGCAATGCCGAGCAAATAATCGTATGCGGATTCGCCGGCACGTTGCGACTGGTATGGCACCAGTAGCGCATACGCCTCTTTTGCATTCTTCTGGTCTACTAATCGCTTCGCCTTCTGCAATACGTCGTCTGCTGCATGGGCGTACTGAAACGCAAGCAAGCATCCCAGAACAAGGGTTCGCTTGACTACTTCGAAATTTCTCATTGGGCAGTTCCATTTTCTGGATGGACAGATGTCGCGCTTACCTATTCCAGTCCATGGACGCAGAGAACGCGACATGACACTGTACTGAAGCAAAAGACGGCAATATTTCCATAACGCAATCCATTTTACGGGTGTGATTAGCGTTTTGTCACTGAAAATGATTAGGAACAAGATAAGCTCATTACCGCGCCAAAATTGGGGATGCACGCACTTGGATGGAATCGCGTGGCCACGAGCGAACCTTTCGGTCGGCTAGTCGAATGCGCCGGGAATACGCTGCATAGCGCCAAATCAAGCAGGAATTTCAGCGCAACCGCCACCCGCGCATGGCAGGCCGCCCGCCACGATTCAGGAAGTGGCCGTCTCGTAACGCCAGAATGTATTTAATGCCGGTACTTGCCGGGTGCTCGCCGCTTTTACGGCCAGTCCCGGTGCTTCTTTGAAGGGTTTTTTTCACAGTTTCCATGGTGATGGTGATTCCAGGAGTAGTGCGGATGACAGTGATGTGGTTGTCGCGGACGATGAGAGGAGGGGGTGAGTGCAGGCGCTATATTTCGCGTACATCTTTCCTGTAGATAAACCGTGGTCTGTTCGCTGTTGAGCATCGAGAAAGACGGCGCCTTGGTCCTCTGCCCAATAGATAGCGTATTTTTTCGGTTTTCTGTGGAAGGGAAGAATAGGCTGCTTATCACCTATAACGTTGGCAGCTCAAAACGAAAATTTAAAAGCCAATGCGAATTTTTGAGGCAAGATGCAAATTGCATATCTGAGGTTTCAATTATGCGGGACAAGTTATCTTGTCTTCCCCGTGAGTCCCTCGATTAATTCGATAAAAGAGAACGCGACAGGATGTCCCACGGACCACAGACTGCGGTTTCACGCATATAAGCGGATGTTTGTCTGGTTGCTCCGCCGTCGTCCGATTGTTAGCTTGTTATACCCGGTTGTTGCACTCAGGCATATCGTGACCGGCACTTTCTTCGTGAGCGCCTTGCATATTCCAATCCATCTTTTGCCACCGTAGAAATACTAGGGCGCCTTGACTTGCCGGAAATTCGGTTTACCTTCAAAAGACATGGCTGCATGCCATGCAATAAAACCAACATTGGAGATAACATGGACCTTCTCAAGCGCGCAGCCTTACGTGCTGCCTTGGTCGCCGTTGGCCTGGCACTTTGCAATATCGCATCCGCAGTCGTCGTCACTCTTCCGAAGTACAACGTCAGTTTCAACAATGTGTCGGTATCCGGTATCTCGTCGGGCGGGTACATGGCGGCGCAGATGCATTTCGCATACTCGAAGACGATCAAAAAAGGCGCCGGCGTCATTGCGGGCGGCCCGGTCTACTGCTCACAGGGCAACGTCAGCATCGCGACTGGTCCCTGCATGGCGGATACCGGTTCGCGCAACCTGCCTTATCTGATCTCGACAGTGAACGGCTGGTCGGGCAACGGCTACATCGACCCGGCTTCCAACTTGGCGAATTCCAAGGTCTACCTGTTCTCGGGCACCATCGATTCCACGGTCAAGCAGCCGGTGATGAACGACCTGAGCTCGATGTACGCCAACTACGTCAGCAGCGCCAATATCAGCTACAACAACAACCTTGCCGCCGAGCATGCGCTCATCACCGATTACTACGGCAATGCCTGCAGTTACAAGGGCAGCCCATACATCAACGACTGCAACTTCGATACCGCCGGGGCAATTCTGAAATGGATCTACGGTTCACTCAACCAGAAAAACGTCGGAGCCCTCAACGGCTCTTTCGTCAATTTCAATCAGAAGTCGTTCTGGGGCAATGCCGATCCGACCAACCACGGGATGGCTAACGACGGTTGGGCTTATGTGCCTGCGAACTGCACAACTGGCCAGTCCTGTAAACTGCATGTGGTCTTTCATGGCTGCAAGCAGAACGTCGCGACCGTGGGTTCGCAGTTCTACAAGAACACCGGTTACAACCGCTGGGCCGATACCAACAACATCGTGATTCTGTACCCGCAGGCGAACGCCACCGCCGCCAATCCGAACGGCTGTTGGGATTGGTGGGGTTACGATGACGTGAACTTCCCCGGCAAGAGCGGCGGGCAGATGGTCGCGATCAAGACCATGATCGACCGCGTCGTCAGCGGCAATGCTTCGGCGCCATACAACTGCGCGAACTGGTACGCGAGCAACTATGCGCATGTGTATTACGGTCGGGCGTATGCCTATGGAGGCAATGCCTACGCGAAGGATTCAAACCAGTATCTCGGGTATTACTCGACGGGCGCATATACCAGCGTGCGTCGTACATCGGCCGGATACTACGCTTATGGAAGCTGTCCGACATAAGGTGACTTGACTCGTTGAAAAGTGCCGGCCCGAGCAAATACTCTCGTGCTCGGACCGGTGTCATCGGCGATGAAGAATTGTCCTCGGAACATCGCGCTCGTCTATGTTCCATCGCGACCTGGTTTCGTGCTGCCCGATCCGGCACCGTTTTACGACCCGAATGCCCCGATTTCCATATTGGCAAAAAACTTATGTAATTTGTTGCCTTGCTGAACATGCGCCATTGACTATCATTATATTTACTTCCAAATTGGTCGCACATAATCCTTGAAAACCAATCGCGCATCCCGATCTAAAACGTTCTGGCATAACGGAAATTCGTCGATGTAATGCATTTTTACGAATGAGAAACGCATTCTGTTTCGACCATTAAAATAAATTACAAAACACGTGTATATTCATACAGTCATAATTGAAATGCTACCAATTTAGGATTATAATGACCTTCCCGTCAAGGTTTTATGGTAAGGGAAAATCAGGTAAGGGTTTGGCGAAGACTTGCAGTCGCATCCGGATTAGCGAAAGCCGATGCAACTAAGGCAAATGATGGAGATACTGGTGGGCGCGCAAAGGGCAAAGCGCTGGAACGGTCAACGCAGGATATTTTTGAGCGCAATACAAGCGGAACGTATTTTGGAATTCCAGGTGCCAACGGGCAGATCCCGGTGGCGCTGACAGTCAAGCGGGGCTGAGCAATTTTTGACGGAACAGATCGATCATCATTTCACGCGCATCATGCGGCTGAGCTCGGAACAGGATGAGTGCGGTTTCAACGAACAGTTTTTCATTTTCATCGATTGCCAGATTGAGTGAATCGTGTTCCCTGTCCATCCAGCCGTGCGGCAGTTTCAGTCTTTCTTCGATCGTGCGAGCAACGATATTGCCGATGTTCTTGCGATTGCATTTGACATGACTGAGGTAGCGGTCGGACAAACCGATATGTTCGGCGAACAGTTTGAGCATGCCGCGCTGGGGTTCATTCGGATGCCGGTCGATGAAGTCGTCGAATAATCGCATGAAGTTTTTATGCCTTATCTGACTGCTGTCCATCGACATATTGAACGCTCCAGGGTTGGTGGGTGAAGAGTGTGATTCTGGATCGGTCGTGCAACTGGTCCATTGAATATGGCAATTATTTTAACTCAAAGCCGGCCGATTTTGTTGAGCTCATGCAACCAAATTAGACGTTTTTATTATTAACTCAGACAAGTATCCAATCACTTTCGAATTTGCAGGAATTTCAAGGTGGATTTAGTTGTTTGAATGGCTTGATTGTCTGGCTTCAAGTTTATGAAGAGGAACAGGATGCGTTATCCGTTATCAACAAACCCGGACGCCGCCGGCAATCAGCATCGCGACGTACCGGAAAGCGCATTGGTTGAAGCAATTTCACTGACCGCAGAAGTATGCGGACTGGCGTTGTCGCCGGCTGCCGCCGAAATGGCGGCGCATGACCTGGCCGGCTTCAACGAATCGGCTGTGATGGCGGCGCTGGCTCGCTGCCGCATGGAGTTGCGAGGGCCGCTCAAGATACTCGACATCCTGGAAAGAATAGATGACGGCCGCCCCAGTGTTGACGATGCGTGGACGATGATGCCTAAAACAGAGGCCGAATCTGTGGTCTGGACCGATGAAATGGCGCAGGCTTGGGGCATCGCTTCGCCGCTGTTGAACGCGGGCGACGTCAACGGTGCACGCAAGGCTTTCATCGATACTTATGGCGAGGCAGTCCTGCATGCACGCATCAAGCGTCAGCCGGCACGCTGGGTGCCTTCGCTCGGTAACGATGTCGCCAGCCGCGAAAGCGTCCTGCTCGACGCAGTGCGCAAGCGGCGATTGACCGCGGCGCATGTCGCGCAACTGCTTCCGGCCGAAGCGACATCGCCGAAGATGCAAGAGATATTCGAGCAGGTGAAACTCAAGAGCCTGCATTGAAAACAAAATTCTGCCGGCATTGGCACGCCCTTATTGGCTACCTAATTGGTAGCTCCAAAAAGCCTTGCCGGCTCACGAAGGTTCGCAATGGACGATCAAGCAAATGGTGACGATGGTGGCTTGCAGTGGTTTGCGCAGATTGGCTGCCTGGAGCAGATTGAAAACGAAGACGCAGAAAGGAAACTGACCATGGGTGCATTCGAAATTCACAAAGCCACACGGCGCCGCGCGAAGCTGCGGCTCGGTATGTCCGGTCCGGCAGGCAGCGGCAAGACTTATTCCGCATTGCTGATCGCCGGCGGTCTTGGTGGCCGTATCGGCATGATCGACACGGAGCACGGCAGCGGTGATCTGTATGCGGATCTGCTGCCGGAAGGCTACGATATCCTGCGGCTCGCGCCGCCATTCACGCCGGCGCGCTATATCGAGGCGATCCATGCATTCGAGGAAGCGGGCGTATCGACCATCATCGTCGATTCGCTGACCCACGCATGGAGCGGTGAAGGCGGCTCGCTCGACCGGCAAGGCAAACTCGCGGACAAGTCCGGCAACACCTGGGCGGCCTGGCGGCAAGTCACCCCGGAACACAACGCGCTGGTCGAGGCGCTGCTCCAAAGTCCTTGCCACATCATCGCGACGATGCGCGCGAAAACTGAATACGTGCAGGAAAAGGATGAGCGCACCGGCAAGCAGGTGGTGCGCAAAATCGGCCTCGCGCCGATCATGCGCGATGGCATCGAATACGAGTTCACGACGTTCCTGGAACTTGATGTGCAGCATATGGCTTATGCCGGCAAGGATCGCACGCGGCTGTTCGACGGCATGTTTTTCAAGCCCGGCATCGATACCGGGCGCCGGTTGCTGGAGTGGCTGGATACCGGCGCCGCCGAACCCGAAGTGACGAAACCTGCAATGGAAGAGGCACAAAAGCACGAGCTGATCGAATCGATCAATCGGGCGGAGTCGCTGGATGAATTGTTCAATGCATTCTCGGTTGCATATCGCACCGCGAATGCGCTACCAGATGCTGCCGCATTGGCCGAACTGACCAAGGCCAAGGACGAGAAAAAAATGGCACTGGAGGCGCATGAAGCTGTGTTTGGAGAACACGCATGAACCCGATGTTCGAGGCATTCGAGCTGGCCGCGCAATACCGGCAACTGGCGGAACTGCTGGCCGAGCGCCATGACGATGAACAACTGATTTCCGATACGCTGGAAAGTTGTTCCGGGCCCCTCGATGAACAGCTGGAAAACCTCGCCAAGATGGTGCGCAATATCGAAGCTGCCGACGGCGGCGTGGTGCAAACCATCGAGAGCCTGGAAGCGCGGCATGCAGCGCTGCAGCGTGCCGCCGAGCGGGGGCGAAAAATCATTCTCGATGTGATGCAGCTGGCTCAACGTGAGCGGGTCACCACCGCGCTGTTTTCGATGGCAATCAAGAAGAATCCGCCGCAGGTGGTGATCGACCGCGAGGCCGATCTGCCGCCGATGTATTTCACGCGGCATGAACCGCCGCCGCCGACTCCGAACAAGAAGGCGATCGCGGCGGCGTTGAAGGCAGGGGAGCAAGTGCCCGGCGCGCATAGCGAGCAGGGTGTTCGCATCGAGATTCATTAAATCATCAGAGGACAGATCCATGGCTACATTGAACAAGGCAACGCTGATCGGCTATCTCGGACATGATCCGGAACTGCGCTATACCGCGGGCGGCGATGCGATTGCGCATATCGCGCTGGCGACCACGGAAAGCTGGAAGGACAAGGTCAGCGGCGAGCGGAAGGAAGCGACCGAATGGCACCGCGTCGTGCTGTACCGGAAGCTGGCGGAGATCGCCGGTGAATATCTGAAAAAGGGATCGCATGTGTACATCGAAGGCCGCCTGCAGACGCGCAAGTGGACCGGCCGCGACGAGGTCGAACGGTCCACCACGGAAATCATCGCGGACGACATGCGCATGCTCGGGCGCGCAGCCGAGCATCATGATCGGAACAACGCACATACTGCCGACGAGAGAGTGAACGAAAAGCGTGCGCCGAAGAAGCAGCCGCAAACGAAATGGGCCGAAGACGCGATTCCGTTCTGACTTCGCGCAGCCTCGGTACCGGGCGGAAAAACGGGCAGCGGCCGAAGGCTTGCTGCCCGTTTTTTTGTGCGCTGACTTATCCGCGCTGATACTGCGCGCTGTGACC
>JAKFFO010000098.1:0-10140 GCA_036675035.1 Oxalobacteraceae bacterium | reverse complement strand
GAATATGCTGGTCAATAAAAGCCTGATTGTAGCGGATAGCCCGCGTTTGTGGGGCCGTCTCGATCTCGTTTGCAATTGATTTGGAAGCCGCAACCCCGAAGCAAAGATCTCGAAAGTTGCGACCTTTCAGCGGGCGCCGTGAAGCCGAATGAACGGCAACATCAGCTGTAGTTCAAACCCATCTCGGCACGTACATCCAGCATTGTTTCCTGCGCCAGTTTGCGTGCCTTGTCACACCCATCGGCAACAATATCGCGTACCAACGACGGATTATCCAGATACTGCTGCGCGCGCTCACGCATCGGTTCCTGTTCCTTGAGAATTGCATCGATTACCGGCTGCTTGCATTCAAGGCAGCCGATGCCAGCTGACTTGCATCCTTTCATCACCCAATCCTTGGTATCGGCATCCGAATAGACCTGGTGCAATTGCCATACCGGGCATTTCTCGGGATCGCCCGGATCGGTGCGTCGCACGCGAGCCGGATCGGTTGGCATGGTACGGATTTTTTTAACCACTGATTCCTTGTCTTCGCGCAGTGCGATTGCGTTGCCATAACTCTTGGACATCTTGTGCCCATCGAGCCCCGGCAAACGCGACGCTTCGGTGAGCAACGCCCGCGGTTCCACCAAAATGCGCTTGCCGCTACCCTCAAGATAGCCGAACAGGCGCTCGCGATCGCTGCTCGACAAGCTCTGGGCGGCGTCCAGCATTGCCTTTGCCTGAGCCAGCGCCCCTGCGTTTCCCTGCTCCTGGTACTGGGTTCGCAAGTCGTTATAAATCTTTGCGCCCTTGCCGCCCAGTTTCTTGATGGTGTCGCGCACCTTTTCTTCGAACCCTTTTTCCTTGCCGTAAAGATGGTTGAAGCGACGTGCCAGCTCACGCATCATTTCAATATGCGGCACCTGGTCCTCTCCCACCGGCACCATGCTGGCGCGGTAGATCAGTACATCCGCGGCCTGCAGCAACGGATAGCCCAGAAAGCCATAGGTCGCCAGATCCCGGTCGGCCAATTTTTCCTGTTGATCCTTATAAGTCGGCACGCGTTCGAGCCAGCCGAGCGGTGTCGTCATCGATAGCAACAAATGCAGCTCTGCATGTTCCGGCACCTTCGATTGAATGAATAGCGTTGCCTTGGCCGGATCGACACCTGCGGCCAGCCAGTCGATCACCATGTCCCAGCTATTGGCCGCGATGTTGCTAGGATCATCATAGTGTGTCGTCAACGCATGCCAGTCAGCGACAAAGAACAGGCAAGGCAGTTCGGATTGCAGCTTGATCCAGTTCTTAAGTGCGCCATGGTAATGGCCAAGATGCAATGCGCCGGTCGGACGCATGCCGGAAACAACACGGTCGGAATACATAGTCGGTCAGTTCAAAAGAAAAATCAGCGGGGTAACAAGGACCAGCATCGCTTGATTGGCGGCGGACATCACTGGAATCATCCAGAAATGCAGAACCTTGAGAAATACAAGCGCCAGTACGATAAAAAATCCATATGGTTCGATCCGTTCGAAATGATACGCATATTTATGCGGCAGGATGCTGGTCATTACGCGCCCGCCGTCTAACGGCGGAACCGGGAAAAGATTGAAGGCAAATATGACCAGATTGGTCAGGATGCCCGCTTGCGCCATACGCATGAAAAACGGCTCCTCGGTTTGCCATGCGGTCAAGAATATCGCGAGTATCATCCACATCAGCGCCATCACGATATTGGCGGCCGGCCCTGCCAGTGCAACCCAGGCCATGTCGCGCTTGGGCTTGCGCAAATTGGCCCAATTCACCGGTACCGGCTTTGCATAGCCGAACAGAAACGGGCTGCCTACCGCATACAACACGATCGGAATCAGCAGGGTTCCGATCGGATCGATATGCTTGACCGGATTTAAACTCATGCGCCCCTGAAGAAACGCGGTTGAATCGCCAAAATATTTGGCCGCATACGCGTGCGACGCTTCATGCAGCGTAATTGCGAACAATATCGGCAATGCGTAGACCGCAAAGGTTTGGACCAGATCATTCATCGGTAGGATTTTATCAGAGGGAACTTGGGAGTCGGCCGCAAATAATGCAGCCGCATGAAAGCCAAAGACCGGCAACTTTGACTAATGAACACCGGTCGGCATCGTTCGCAAATACGATCAAAGCAATGCGAACACTAGAATCCGAACGGGGCCGCGTCACCCCGGCCTTGCCGCAGTAACACCGGCTCCTCGCCGGTGAGATCGATTACCGTGGTCGGTTCGAAGCTGCAGGCGCCGCCGTCGATCACCAGTTCAACCTGCCGTTCGAGGCGATCGCGTATTTCATCCGGATCGGTCAGGGCGTCGTCCTCCCCCGGCAATATCAGCGTTGTGCCGAGCAACGGCTGCCCCAGTTCTTCGAGCAACGCATGCGCAATGCGATTCTCGGGAACGCGCAGGCCGATCGTTTTACGCGATGGATGGCTCAGGCGGCGCGGCACTTCCCTGGTTGCTTCCAGAATGAAGGTATACGGACCCGGTGTGGTGGCTTTCAGCAATCGATACTGACTATTGTCGATTCGCGCATACAGAGAAATCTCGCTGAGATCGCGGCATAACAATGTCAAATGATGCTTGTCATCCACCGCACGTATCCGGCGCAACCGCTCCACCGCGCTTTTGTCGTCCAGATGGCAGACCAGCGCATAGCAGGAATCAGTCGGCAGTGCGACGATTCCGCCGCCACCGATGATTTGTGCCGCCTGCTTGATCAATCGCAGCTGCGGATTTTCCGGATGAATCTGAAAGTATTGGCTCATGAAATAAAAACGGCGGCAGCTGTCTGGCCACCGCCGTCAGATAGAGAATGGGACCGGCGATTACTGCATTGCCCGCAACGCGGCAATGCGATCCTCGATCGGCGGATGCGATGAAAACAGGGCCGCGAATCCGGGTTTGTTATTGATTCCCAATGACGCCATCGATTTTGACAGACTGCTCGGTTCCATCCCGCCCAAACGGGCCAGCGCTTTCACCATCGGCTGCGGGGTTCCCATGAACTTCGCCGCACCGGCATCCGCGCGGAACTCGCGGTAACGGGAAAACCACGCGACAATCATCGACGCCGCGATGCCGAACACGATTTGCGAAACGATCACCGTAATCATGTAGCCCGGACCTGGGCCGCTGTCGGAACCGCGCGAAAGCGCTCGATCCACCGCATAACCGACCACCCGCGACAGAAACACGACAAAGGTGTTTACCACACCCTGAATCAGGGTCAGCGTGACCATATCACCATTCGCGACGTGCGCCACTTCATGGGCAAGCACAGCCTCGACCTCTTCCTTGGTCATGCTCTGCAACAGTCCGGTCGATACCGCGACCAGCGCCGAATTTTTGAACGCTCCAGTCGCAAACGCGTTCGGTTCGCCGTCATAGACCGCAACCTCGGGCATCGCGATCCCGGCACGGTCGGCCAATTTTTTTACTGTATCGATCAGCCACAGTTCAGTCGAACTGGACGGTGCGTCGATCACATGCGCGCCAGTCGACCATTTTGCCATCGGCTTGCTCATCAATAGCGAGATGATCGAACCAGTGAAACCGACTACCAGCGAGAACACCATCAGCATCGGCAGATTCAATCCGGTGCCGGTCAAAAAACGGTCTACTCCAAGTAGCGACAGCACGATCGTCATCACCGTTATCACGGCAATATTGGT
Source organism: Oxalobacteraceae bacterium (assembly GCA_036675035.1). Taxonomy (GTDB): domain Bacteria; phylum Pseudomonadota; class Gammaproteobacteria; order Burkholderiales; family Burkholderiaceae_D; genus MESE01. The sequence goes on along the minus strand of JAKFFO010000098.1, from coordinate 6,449 downwards.
CGCAAGGAACAAGAAAATTCGTTTCATTCAGAAGACTCCCGGTTTAAAAATACCTCGCGGATTATATAGGGATGCCGTAACGGAAATTCAAGTAAATATTGAAGTGCGCAGTCGTCCGCAACGGGACATCAAACCTACCGAAGGGCAGCAGTATCACATTTGCCAGTCGTGCCATACCGGCTTTACATGGTCGGGCAGCGGCGGCAGCGCACCGAGTTCCACGCGCGACTCGCCCGGACCGTGAAAGTCCGACCCTCGCGAACCCAGAAAGCCATAGTGGTTTGCCACTTTCGCATACTCCGAATATTGATCGACCGTATGACTGCCGGTAACCACCTCGATGGCAACACCGCCCAGTTGCTTGAACTCGCCGAACAGTTCGGCAAATGCCAAATCACTGTATTTGTAACGACCGGGATGCGCGATCACCGCGATCCCGCCTGCGCCGCGGATCCAGCCGACCGCTTCCGGCAAGGTGGCCCAGCGATGCGGCACATAGCCCGGCTTGCCTTCGGTCAGGTAGTTGCGGAAAACCTGGCCGACCTCATCGCATAATCCAAGCTCGATAATGTAGCGGGCAAAATGCATGCGCGAAATCAGGTCCGGATTACCGACGAACTTCAACGCACCTTCATATGCACCCGGGATGCCGGCCGCCGCGAGCTGATCGGCAATCTCCCGTGCCCGCCTTTCACGGCCTGAGCGGGTCGCCGCCAATCCGCGAACCAGGTTTTCGCTGGTTTCATCGATATGCAGGCCGACAACATGGACCGTCTGTTCGGCCCAGGTGACCGAGATTTCTACGCCGGGAACATACTTCAGATTCGCATCGGCCGCCGCTTGCCGCGCTTCCCGAATGCCGTTCACTTCATCGTGATCGGTCAGCGCCCAGACGTCGACACCGTTCGCTTTGGCGCGCGCCGCCACTTCCGCTGGCGGCAGCAGTCCGTCGGAAATGTTGGAATGGCAATGAAGGTCAATATTCAGCATGCGAAAGATGCAGCAATCACGCAGCAGGTTAAAACTGGAATTGTACGCCGCCCGCTCCATTCATGCCGCGTGGCGGCGGGCTTGACCGGGCTCAGGCCAGGAATTCCTCGATCGATGCCGCCAGCGCCTCTGGCTGGTCGTGATGCAACATATGGCCGGCGTCATTGACGGTCACAGTCGTGACGTTCGGAATACACTGGATGCGCCGGTCGATTTCAATCCGCGCGCGCTCCTTTGGCCCCATCCAGCGCCATACATCGGTGCCGTCCGCTTCGATCCATAAGACGGGCGCCGTTATCTGTTTCCAGCAAGCGATGATTTCATCGACGTGATACAGCGACGGACCGTTGTTCTTGTGCGCCGGATCGCCCAGAATTTCCCAGGCGCCTTGTGTATTTTGTGCTGCCCATTGGCCGGACAGGAACGCGGCCCGTTCGTCGATCAGCCGCGGATTGGTTTTCTGCAGCCGGCCCGCGACCTCGGCCTGTGTCGCGTAGCTGCGCATGGCAGGCTTGTCGGATAAGGTGTCCAGCCAAGCGGCATACCGGCCGGGCGCCTGTTCGGGACTCGTGACGGCCAAACCGAATCCCTCCAGATTGACCAGTTTGCGGATGCGCTCAGGCCGCACGCCGGCATACAGCATGGCAATGTTGCCGCCCATGCTGTGCCCCAGCAGGTTAACCGCCTCGTTCGGCGCATAATGCGTCAGGATCGCATCCAGATCGCCGAGATAATCCGGGAACCAGTAGGTGTCCGCACCGGAATTCGAGGTCAGGCCAAACCCGCGCCAATCAGGTGCGGCCACATGCCAATCGCGCTGCAGGCAGTCGACCACGAACTGAAATGACGCCGACATATCCATCCAACCATGCACCATGAAAAGTTTAGGTGCTCCTGCATTACCCCAATGGCGAATATGGTACCGAAGGCCGCGGACCGTGATAAATTCCGAACGAGATGATTTCATGTGGATTTGCTTGAAAAGCTTCTGGAAGAATGAATGACACTTTGAAACTCGCGTACCAGACGCAAAAGTGGGCCCACAATTAAATAGAACGACCGTTCGATAATTATACCGGAGACATAATGATATCTGCCAGCAACAATACTGCGATCGACAATTATGATCATCTATACCGGCAATTCCGCTGGAACGTACCGGGCGAATTCAACATTGCCGACGTATGCTGCGCCCGTTGGGCCGGCGACAAATCCCGGATCGCGATTCATTATGAAGACGATACCGGCAAAACTGCGACCCTGACTTATGCCGAGTTGCAGTCACAGGCGAACCGGCTCTCCAATCTGCTGCACGATCTTGATATCGAACGCGGCGACCGTGTTGCAATCATCTTGCCGCAACGGCCGGAAACCGCGATCGCTCATATCGCGTGCCACCAGTTGGGCGCGGTTGCGATGCCGCTATCAATTCTGTTTGGACCGGATGCACTGGAATACCGCCTTCAGAACAGCGAAGCCGCGGTCGCGATTGTCGACCACGCCGCACTCGCCAATCTCGCGGAGATCCGTGCCAATTGTCCACAGCTGAAGCATGTGATCACCGTCGATTGCTCGTCGCCCGAAACATTGGAATGGCAAGCCGAAATTGAAAAAGCGTCTGCCGCTTATCACCCGGTCCGGACACGCGCCAGCGATCCGGCGATCCTGATCTACACCAGCGGTACCACAGGCGCACCGAAAGGCGCCCTTCTTCCACAAAGTGCGCTGATCGGCAACCTGACCGGATTCGTCGCCTCCCAGAACTGGTTTCCGAACGACGATGATGTGTTCTGGTCGCCCGCCGATTGGGCGTGGACCGGCGGTTTGATGGATGCATTGCTGCCGTCGCTGTACTTCGGCAAGCCGATCGTTGGTTACCGTGGGCGCTTCTCCGCCGAAACCGCCTTCTATCTGCTTGAAAAATACGCAGTTACCAATACATTCCTGTTTCCGACCGCATTGAAAATGATGATGAAGTCGATGCCGAAACCGCGCAGCAAATACAAGCTCAAGCTGCGCGCGATCATGAGCGCAGGCGAAGCGGTGGGCGACGCTGTTTTCAACTGGGGGGAGTCGGCACTGGGCATCACGATCAACGAGATGTTCGGCCAAACCGAAATGAACTATATCGTCGGCAATAGCGCCCAAAAATGGCCGGCCAAACCCGGCAGTATGGGACGGCCCTATCCCGGGCATCAGGTGGCGGTGATCAACGACGAAGGCGCGGTCGTCAGACCAGGGGAAATAGGTGAAGTTGCGGTCAACCGCAATGACATTCACGGTCATCCCGACCCGGTATTCTTCATCGAATACTGGAAAAATCCGCAGGCAACAGAAGAAAAATACAGCGGCGACTGGTGCCGTACAGGCGACCTGGCATCTGTCGACAAGGATGGATATCTCTGGTATCAGGGCCGGGCAGACGATATGTTCAAGGCAGCCGGATATCGGATCGGCCCTTCCGAAATCGAGAACTGCCTGGTCAAGCATCCGGCCGTGGTCAACGCAGCAGTGGTTCCGAAACCGGATGCCGAACGCGGAAATATCGTCAAGGCTTTCATAGTGCTGAGCCCTGGGGTGACCCAGAGTCCGGAAGCAAATGAAAGGCTGATCGCGGAGTTGCAGGCTCACGTGCGCGGGAAACTTGCACCTTACGAATATCCGAAAGAAATCGAGTTGATCGACGAACTTCCGATGACTACCACCGGGAAAATCCAGCGGCGCGTGTTACGGATACTTGAACAGGAACGCGCAGCAAAAGCGACTACCTGAACGCGCGCAAACCCGCAGCACTTTGCCCGGAAACTCCTGATTAGGCGACCATGATTAAAAAGTGGTCGGCGCCACCTTCGCGGTCTGCCCGCGAAGGCGAAAATCCGTGCGCGATTACATTACAAAAGCCCTAATGGTCGTGCTGCCACATCGCAGCAGCATCGGCTTCGAGTTCCAGAAACCAGACGGATGCCTGCTTTGCAGGAATTAATAAAAAATTAACTCTGCACGCCCTCTTGCTCTAAAAAATCCTCTGTATTTTTAGCAAAATTTGTCTTAGAGATTTTTAATAAAATCTTGCTAATTTCAATAATCCCGTCCAAGTGTCGCTAAATTCGGTCAAATAAGCGCCGCTTATTTTTGATTGTTTCGCTGTGCAGAATGACATTCTGAAATTGTTGACATTGAGCCGATGTATACGATACTTTCTAGCCCGCAATTTGATTGAAAAAAAACAAATTTTCGGGCAGCCATGATTTTTGACGTTGACTGCCTGCTTAAACATACAAAGCCAGCCGCGCCGCCTAGCTGCGGCGGGTAAAGGAGACATCGTTTGGAAATCGTCCTTCAGCAAATTCTTAACGGCTTGACACTCGGGGGCGTATACAGCCTGGTAGCGCTCGGCCTTACGCTGGTCTACGGCATCTTGCATGTACCGAATTTCGCGCACGGCGCGTTTTACATGACCGGTGCCTATGCAGCTTTTTTCCTGATGAGCACGCTAGGGGTAAACTACTGGATCGCAATGATCGGCGCTGCAGCGACGGTAGCCGCAATCGCGGTGATCGCCGATCGACTGGTTTTTCATCCATTGCGAAATGCTCCCGGCTTGCACCACATGATTGCCGCGATCGGCATCCTGCTTTTCCTGGAAGCGGGTGCGCAAGCAATCTGGGGCGCGGATTTCCATCGTCTGCAAACACCGTACGGCGGCATCATGAATTTCGCCGGCCTGATCCTGCCGGTGCAACGTCTGCTGATCATCATCGCCGCATTCGGACTGGTGGTATTGCTGCACCTGTTCCTGAAAAAGACGGTCACCGGGTCGACCATCATCGCGATGGCGCAGAACCGCGACGGTGCGGCACTGGTCGGCATCAACGCGAACCGGGTCGCGATGCTGACATTTGCCATTTCCGGTGTGCTGGCCGCAGTAGCCGCGGTCCTGTATGCACCGATCAACCTGGTTTACCCATCGATGGGCAATCTCGTGATTACCAAAGCGTTCGTGATCATCGTACTCGGCGGCATGGGTAGCGTACCCGGTGCGATCGTCGGCGGCCTGATCATCGGGTTCGCAGAATCGTTCGGCGCCTTTTACATCTCCACGGATTACAAGGACATCATCGCCTTCGTCTTGCTGGTTGTTATTCTTTCGGTGCGTCCGGAAGGCCTGTTCACCAAAGGGGTCCGCTAAGCATGAAATATTTCGACAGTAAAATCGGCTGGACGCTGCTGCTCGCCCTCGGCCTCATCTTTCCATTCATTGCCGGTAACGACTACCATTTGACCGTCATGTCGATGGCCTACATTTTCGCAATCGCGACGGTCGGACTCAATCTCATCACCGGCTACACCGGGCAATTCAACCTGGCGCACAGCGGATTCATGGCGGTGGGCGCCTATACCGTCGGCATCCTGACCGTGGATCATCAGGTTCCGTTCTGGATCGCCTTTGCGCTGTCCGGCTTCGTCGCGGCAGCGCTGGGCTTCTTCGTGGGCCTGGTGTCGCTGCGCCTGAAGGGCCATTTCTTTTCCATCTTCACGCTGTGCGTCGGCTACATCATGTTCCTGATCATCGAGAAATGGGAAAGCCTGACCCACGGCACCGTGGGCATCATCGGCATCCCGGCGCCCACCGGCATCGGCTCGTTCACCTTCGACACGCCGCGGTCCCTGTACTACCTGGTGTTCTTCTTCCTCGTGCTGGGCACCTGGGTGATGCACCGCATCGCCACCTCGCTGCTGGGCCGCACCTTCGTCGCCATCCGCAACAGCGACAACCTCGCCGAGGCCCTCGGCATCGACCTGATGCGCAACAAGCTGCTGGCCTTCCTGCTGTCGGTGTTCTATGCCGGACTCGCCGGCGGACTGTACGCCGGCTTCGTGCGCTTCCTCGGCCCCGGCATCGCCGGCATCGAGCACACCTTCGACATGACCATGTACATGCTGATCGGCGGCCTCGGCACCTTGCTCGGCCCGCTGCTGGGCGCGCTGTCCGTGCCGTGGCTGACGCAGTACCTGCAGTTCCTGCAGGAGTACCGCTTCATCGTCTTCGGCCCGATCCTGGTCCTGCTGGTGATCTTCGTGCCGCATGGCATCGTCGGCACCTACATGGGCTGGCGCGCCCGCCGCGAGGCAGGAGCGAGCGCCCCCAAGCCCGAGCCCGCGCTGGCGGCAAAGACGCAACCGGAGGCCGGCCGTGCTTGAAGTGCGCAACCTCACCAAGCGCTACGGCGGGCTGTCCGCCGTCAGCGAAGTGACGACCACGATCGAGAAGGGCAGGATCCACGCGGTGATCGGCCCCAACGGCGCCGGCAAGACGACGTTCTTCAACCTGATCAGCGGCGCACAGCGCGCCACCGCCGGCTCCATCGTGTTCGAGGGCCAGGACGTCACCGGCCTGCGGGCCGACGAGGTGGCGCGCCTGGGGATCTCGCGGACGTTCCAGACGACCTCCCTCTTCG
>JAKFFO010000030.1:0-10184 GCA_036675035.1 Oxalobacteraceae bacterium | reverse complement strand
ATACCGCAAAGATTGCATCCGGACGCTGCGCGGCGTGGCGCTCGAGTGCATAACGCAGCACGCATTGCTCGGCCGGATCAGCGGTAGCGAGTTGTCGTTCCATGTTGCTGGCTTCCCCAAATGACGTGATTCATCGAAACCTATCGAGACGAACTTCTGCTCGATTCCAAACAAATTTTGCGCTGCGAAGCAACAGCCTCACCGGCCGGGAGGCGGCACTTCATGTTGCTTGAACTGGCCGGCGCCGAACAGCGTGTCCCATGCTTTTTCAGTAATCGGCGCCTGTTTGACTTTTTCCCGAAGCAGGTCGAACCCGCGCCTGACGCCCGGGCGTACTTTGATCGCGTCGTTCCAGCGACTGACATTGGGAAATTCCGCCAGATCGATTCCCTGGACTTTCCGGTGCACGACCCAAGGCCATGCCGCCATATCCGCGATCGAATATTCATCAGCAAGGAACTCGTGCGCGGCAAGATGTCGGTCCAGCACGCCGTAAAGCCGTTTTGCCTCATTGGTATAGCGGTCCACGCAATACTCGATCTTTTCTTTTGCATACAGGCGGAAATGATGCGCCTGCCCGAGCATCGGACCGAATCCGCCCATCTGCCACATCAGCCACTGGATCGTGACCTGCCGGCGAGCCGGCTCTGCGGACAGGAACCGGCCGGTCTTCTCGGCCAGGTACAACAGGATCGCACCCGATTCAAATACCGGAAAAGCATCGCCACCCCATTGCGGTGCATGGTCGACAATGGTCGGGATCTTGTTGTTGGGATTGATTTCAAGATACTCTGGAAGAAATTGATCTCCGTTTGTCGTATCCACCGGAACCAGCGTGTAATCGAGTTCGGCTTCTTCGAGGAAGATCGCTACCTTGCGTCCGTTCGGCGTCGGTGCGGTATAGAAATCGATATCTGCACTGCCTCGGCGTTGTTGGTAAGACTGCATGTCAACTCCAGTGTCGTTAAGCGCGTGGTGAATGTGTTGCTGTGTCCAGGCACTTCTGTCAAAGCTTTTGCAACTGGTCTTCGACAAACTCCATCCGGTCTTTCCCCCAAAACAGTTCATTGCCGACGATGGTGCTCGGCACCCCGAACACGCCGCGTTCGAGGCCGCGGTTGGTGCTGTCGATCAGTTGCTGGCGAATTTCTTCGCTTTCGCTCAAGGCTTCAAATTCAGCTGGATCGACACCGAGCTTTTCTACGATAGGACGCAAGCCCGCATACTCTGCGATCGACGCATCATCCCGCTCCCAATAGGCTTCGAAAACTGCATCGACATACGGCATTTCCAGGCCCAGGCTGCGCATTGCGAGTGCGCCGCGCATGACCCGGCTGCTCTTGATCGGAAAACGGCTGGGGATCTTGAATGCAAGATTGTATTTTTCGGCCCAACGCATCAGGTCACGCTTGCGGTTTTCAAGTTTGGCCGGCGGCTCGTCCATCAGCACGTAATTGTTGGAACGGAAGACATGCCCAAGATTGAATGGATGCAAAACCAGGTTTGCGCCATTCCGCTCCAGGACCGGCTTAATAAGCTTCAACGCAAAATAGGTGTTGGTGCTTCCGATATCCCAATACATCTCGACAGTCTTGTTGTTCACGCTCATCTTGGTTCCTTGATAGTTGTTTGGCTCGCCGGATCGGCGGTGTTCAATACGGCGGCCGCGATCGCCGGCATCAGCTGGCAATTTCGAGATCACCTCTGGGAAGTTCGGCCTTGAGAATCTTGCCGGCGGCATTGTGCGGAATCGATTCAACGAAAATGATCTCGTGCGGTATCTTGTATTTGGCAAGTCGCTCGGCACATACTGCGCGAACCTGGTCCGCCGAAAGGTCGGCTCCGTCTTTGAGTACGATGAATGCGCGGCCGACCTGGCCCCAGCGTTCGTTCGGAATGCCGATGGCCGCTGCTTCCAACACACCGGCAATTCCCGAGATTACATTTTCGATTTCGGCCGGATAGACGTTTTCACCGCCCGAGATATACATGTCGGTCCAACGATCGACGATGTAAAGATAACCTTCGTCGTCCAGGTACGCGGCATCGCCGGTCCGAAACCAGCCATCGATATAGCTTTTCTGATTGGCTTGCGGACGGTTCCAGTAACCCTCGATAATAGATGGTCCTTTTACCTGGAGTTCTCCGACTTCGTTCGGCGGCAATGCCTGGCCGCTTTCATCCGCGATGCGCATGCTGACGTATTGCACCGGCAGCCCCGCAGAGCCGAGCTTTTCGCGTGTTTTGTCCGGCTGCAGCATCGATCCCATCGATGCGGATTCTGTCATTCCCCAACCTTGCTGGATCGGGAGGCCTTGCTTTTCGAGCACCTTCAACAGCGAGATCGGGACCGCTGCGCCGCCGACCGCTGCGCACACGACATGATCGAACTTGGCATCGCTGAATCCAGGCTGCTGGCTCATCATCGAAAAAATGGTCGGCACCGCGAACACGTGCGTAATCCGCTGTGCCGGATCCTTCAATATGTCAAGGAAGCGTGCTGGATCGAACGTTTTCATCACCTGGACCGTGCCGCCCAGATTGAAGATCGGGTTCGGGAAACAGTTCAGTCCGCCGACATGGAACAGCGGCAGCACGACCAATGTCTTTGCGTTACGGGTGATTGCGGTGGCGCTTACATAGTTCAGGCAGGTAAACAATTCCATTCGATGCGTAATCTGCGCGCCCTTTGGCCGTCCGGTCGTGCCTGAGGTATACATCAACGGCGATGTGTCGCGCAGTGCGACGCGCACCTCGCCCGGCGAGTTCTCGCTTTCCCGCACCAGTCGTTCATAGTCGCTGTCGGCACCGCCTCTTGTCACCAGTTCGAAAAAACTCAATCGCGCGGTCAGCGCTGCCAGGTTGTCGGCAAACTCGGTGTCGCCGATCAGTACACGCGGCGTGGCATCGGACAGAATGAATTCAATTTCCGGAACAGTCAGGCGCCAGTTGATCGGAACGAAAATGGCGCCGAGACGCCAGCACGCAAACTGGATTTCGAATACATCCGAAGAGTTGTGGCTGAGTACGGCGACCCGCTCGCCTTTGCCGACCTTGAAGCGATGCTGCAAAAATCCGGCGATACGGTTCACGCGTTCATTCATGTGCGCATAGGTGAACTCGCGTTCGGTCGCCAGATCGACAAGCGCGATGCTGTCGGGTGCGACCCTAGCGTGATGCGAAATTGAATCTACCCGTTCCATTTCCATTTCGGTGTCTCCGTATTGCATGTTTCGAAATGCTTTTCTGACTGCGGATGTCAGGCTCTATCGCCAGACGTCTGGCTGTCAGGCTACGTCAGCGTATGCGTGAAAGAATCGGTTGCAAGGCATGCGTAGCGAGAAGGATCGTATATCCATCAGAAAGCCAAGTCAACAAAAATGAATTATGACTCATTTCTCATTTTATTAAAGCACGGCTATAATTTAATCAGCAGGAAAGCCGGCTGTCCCTGCGATCCGGACACAGCGATAAAGAAGCAGCTCAAGGCATCCCATGTTGTGCAGTTCAGCAGAGAATCGTGTTTCGCATCGCCAGGCGATCCAATTCCGACCGGGTTGGCATATGATGATGCGCAAAAGACAAGCAAGACCGGTGAAGAAATATTTACCGTAGGCGTCCGGGACGCAGCGTATTGCTTTGATTACCGCTTACATCCAATGAATTAACCAGGGCCATGAAGAAAAAACTGACTCGCACCGAGAAAAATGAACTCACGCAGAAAAATCTGTTCGAGGCAGCAGTCAAAGTCGTAGGGCAAATCGGTTATCGGGATGCGTCCGTGACCGAGATCACGACCCGGGCAAATATCGCGCAAGGCACGTTCTACAACTATTTCGATTCGAAGCAGGACATCCTCGACCAGTTGTTGCCGGAACTCGGGCACAACCTGCTGGAGTTCCTCGGCAAGCAAGTCGGCGATGCGACTTTTCTGGAGCGCGAAGAAAAAAGCATCCGCGCCTATTTCCAATTCATCAAGGACAAGCCGGAGTTCTACCGGATCCTGGTCGAGGCTCAGGTGTATTCGCCGCAAAGCTTTATCACCCATGCCGACAACCTGATCGGTAACTACGAATCGGCGCTGAAGCGAACCAAGGAAAAGGGCTTCCTGAAAAACTATTCCGAGGATGAATTTGAAGTGATTGCGCTGATATTGCTGGGAGCGCGGGTATATCTCAGCCGGCAATTCTGCTTCAGGAACGGCAAGGCCGCAGCAGTGCCGGAGCATGTCGTCAAAACTTACATGAAATTTATTGCGGCCGGACTGGGCGACGCGAGCAAAAGCGACACCAGGCAGAAAAGTGCTGCGCCGAAGCTGGCACAACCGGAAGCCATGTATCAATGCGATGTGGTCCATGCGGAGAGCGACGATTTCACCGCTACTTACGAAACATCATCTAGGCTCTCGAATACCACGTGCGCCGAAGCGGATTTTCATATCCAGCAGATCTCATCGGACCTGATCAAGCGCACGACCGAAAGGCTGCTGGGCGATGACGCCTGCATCAAAAGCACAAATATTTATGTCTCACAGCACCAAGTATGCGAGGAAATTACCGGCACCTGCAAAGTCGAACATATCTCGCCGACAGAAGGCATTATCCATTTCAGATTGACCGGCAATCACTCAGGCGTTCCTGCACACTTGGCGAGCGGCCAGGTTGTGTTTATCCGAGCTGATTAGAACTTTGAAGAATCAGTCAAATCCAGCATCGTCGCAGAACACGATCGGTGTCATCGATGACGGGAGAGCTCCAGACTCGATTAACATGAAAAGCCGGCGAAACGGTTTTCAACGAGGCATAAGCAGGCCGGCGTCGGACAGCGCCTTTGCAATCCCGTCCGCGAGGCGGCGATAACCTTCGGCATTGGGATGAATCCGATCGGCTCGCAACGCAGCATCCGACAGCACTTCGGAAAAAATATCCTCGACCAGCAGCACATTTTCTTCGCCTGCCAGTTCGGCATAGATTTCCGCATCGGATAAACCGCCGACCAGCACGATGGCCAGCTGCGGCACCGCAACCAGCACCGGGACTGCGCCGGAGTCTTTTACCGTGCGGAGAATGCCACGCAAATCTTCCTTGACCTCGCTTGCCGCACGGCGCCGCAGGAAGTCATTTCCGCCCAGCTCAACGATCACCATTGCCGGATTCGCCGTTTTCAACAGCCGATCTATACGCTCAGTCGCACCGGCGGCCGTGTCGCCAGGTATACCGGCGTTGGTGATTTTCCATCCGCTGCGCTGCGCCAGATGCGCCGGGTAATCCTGGCCCGGCCCGGCGCCCGTTCCATGGGTTACGCTATCGCCAAAAGCAAGTACCGCCGTACCCGCAGGCAAAGGTTGATACTTTGGTGCATCCTTGCATCCGAAAAGCGAAAACGAAAGAAGTAAGATCAGGAAGGTGCGGTGTAGTTTGATTGGCATGTTCGAGTCATGAAAAGCGTGGATCGGTAGTTTTGATACTTTCGTGCTGAACAACGGCGCCATGGATTTGCTGCCACTCGAGGACGCGTCGGATATTATTGTCGCGACCCGGCACTCTCCGCCAGACGGCGTTTCAATTCCTTCGCGGCCAGCGTATAACCGCCATCGCTGCCGTCGACAAAATGCTGATGATTGCCGTTATGGGACTGCACAATGCAGGTCACCATCGCTTCGCGCGATTTGTGCATTCCATATGCAAGCAGGCCGGTGTGAAATTCGGCTTCCAGAAATCGCTCCAGTTGCGCAGCTTGCGCATCGCTGCCATCGATGAGCATGCGCAGCATGCCATCGAACTTGCGAAAATCTGAGTTGCTCACCATGTCGTCGCGGTAACGGCTCCACTGCACCGTTTCAGTATCGGCATTGCGTGCAAACAGCACGATGCCGGCCAGATTTTGGAACATCATCCGCATGAAATATGCACCACGCTGCCAGATGCGGAGTTGTGCCGTGCGTACGCGCCACTCATGCGACAGCAGACGCGGATGGAATGTCATCTGCATGTGGTTAACGCGCAGAGGATGATATTGCGCCACATCTCCATAGATCGATTGAATCCGGTCGAACACCCGTTGATAGGTGTCGAGATTGATTTCGGCACTCGGCGCAATCGCGGCAATCAGCAATGATAGCTTGTGGTCATTGAAGCTCGGCACTCCCTGCCACCGGCATTCGAAACCATCGAAGCTGACGTCGGTCGGACCATTTCCCTCGACATGAATCACACCAACAGAACCAGTTGTCTTGACGCGCCGCTCTGCTTCGTCCCAGCCACGCCCTGACAACACCGGCTGCATCACATACGGTGACATTTGCACTTTCCCCAACCGCACCGGATGCCCATGGCCGGTCAACTCGCCAATTCGGATCAGCCCCGCCCGCAACTCCAGACCGAAACTTTTTCGCGCCAGCTGCTGCGCACCACGTAGTGCAATTATCACTCGTTCGCGCAGCACCTCCGGCACCGCAAACGTCGCGCCGTCTCCGCCGAAGACGAACGGCAGATCGATATCGCGATCGACATTCATTACTGCCGCGATGCAGGCCACGCCGACGGTATTGACATCCTTGTATGCGCCTTTCTCTATTGCTTGCGTAGAGCCGGCCACATCGGCAATGACGATCCACCAATCGCCCGGCACATCGACATGCATGCGGCCGTCGGTTGCGTCGGCAAAGGACAGCAGCGCCGGCACGTCGCGGTAGAAGTTAAGAGACTCGATATCGGGCTTGGACATGAGTGCGATCTGAAAAATGGAACAATGTGCGTGGGTACTGGATTGCCGAATTGATGGATGATAATGTTTCGCACTCTACACCTGCCAGCGGCATAGGAGCAATTTCTTGTGCCGCGCAAGCGGCTCAGATGAAAGGCAAGCGACCTAGCGCTTCCGATCGATGCACGAACCGATCGAGCCTTTCCAGCCGACAGTCGCGGCATTAGTCCGATATTTTCCCGCGCATCGATTTGATCCGGCCCCGGTTGATTTTTTCATCGACACGCTTTTTTTGCGAACTGCGGGTCGGTTTCGTAGGTCGGCGTGCAAGCGGCACAACTGCGACGCTTGCCACCATTTCATGCAGACGCTGCAACGCTTCTTCCTTGTTTTTTTCCTGGCTGCGGTGTGCCTGGGCCTTGATGATAATGACACCTTCCTTGCTGATGCGCTGGTCGTTCAGCCGCAGCAGCCGTTCCTTGAGGTATTCGGGCAGCGACGATGCGCGAATGTCGAAGCGCAAATGGATCGCGCTGGAAACCTTGTTCACGTTTTGACCGCCCGCACCTTGGGCACGAATTGCGCTGAACTCGATTTCGCTCGCGGGAATGGTCGGCGGCAGAATGATGTTGATCCTTTATCCGAATGGCAGCCATTTTATCGCCATAAGGCGACGCGGCCAGCTGGCTTGAATATGCCTGCCCGACGTACCGATCGTCAGTTGTAAATGTTGCGGCATGGGATAATTGCCAGCTCCCGGTTCCTGAAGTTGCATGTTCGACAATCATGCGCCGCCTGCGTCGAACATTTGTTATGAATTCCATGAGCAAGAAAAATTATCTTTCGCTGCTGCTGCCGAAAAGCGGTGTCGCCAAATTTCTGGCTGCTTTACATCCCGAATCGTTGTTGCGCATCTGGCCCGGCCTGGCAATCGGCATTGTCATCGGCCTGGCTGCGACTTTCGTCTCCACCGCCTATGGCGGGCCGCAACTGCTGTACGCTCTTTTTTTCGGGCTGGCATTCCACTTTCTGTCGGACGATCCGAGGTGCGCGCCGGGAATCGAGTTTTGCACCAAGACCCTGCTGCGGACCGGCGTGGCATTGCTGGGCGCGCGCATTACCTTCGATCAGGTTGCGACGCTCGGCATCGCGCCGGTGGCCATTGTGCTGGCCGCGGTCGCATCGACCATTCTGGTCGGCTGCGGAATCGCGATGCTCCTGGGGCGTACCCGAAGCGAAGGAATTCTGTCCGGCGGGGCGGTCGCCATTTGCGGCGCTTCTGCCGCGATGGCGATTTCCGCCGTATTGCCGCAGACGAAAGAGAATGAACAATTCACTCTTCTTACCGTGGTCGGCGTGACGTCATTATCGACGCTTGCAATGATCTCTTATCCGGTGCTGGTTCATTTTTTCGGACTCGATGCCACCGCTGCAGGCATCTTCATCGGCGGCACCATCCACGACGTTGCACAAGTGGTCGGGGCCGGATACCTGATATCGAATCATGCCGGGGACGTGGCCACGCTGGTCAAACTGATGCGCGTCGCCTGCCTGGTGCCGGCAGTCGTGATCATCGCGATACTGTACACAAGCCGGAACGGGGTGACGCAGTTCAACAGCACGCCGCTGGTGCCGTTTTTCCTGATCGGGTTCATCTGGCTGTTGCTGGCGAACAGTTTTCATCTGATCCCGCCCGCAGCATCGGAATGGATCAATTCGGCATCGCGCGCCTGCCTCGTGATCGCGATCGCCGCGCTGGGCGTGAAGACATCGTTTCAATCACTGGCCTCGCTCGGGTGGCGGCCGGTTTTGATGCTGGTCGGCGAAACGGTGTGGATTGCGCTGCTGGTGCTGACGGCGCTGGTCCTCTTTGTCTAAAGGTCCGCGCAGCAACAAGCCTCGCGCGCGACGTGCCGATCGATCATGAGCCCGGACCACCTGCAACTCTTAGTCAGCCGCGAAATGCCTTTCGGGAAGTACAAGGGGCGACTGATCGCGGATCTGCCCGGACATTACCTGGGCTGGTTCGCGCGCGAGGGTTTTCCAAAGAATGAGATCGGCCGGCTGCTTGCACTGATGTACGAACTGGATCACAACAATCTGAGGCACCTGCTCGATCCGCTGCGCGCACGGTAGTACAGCGCCGCGCCCGCGTCGGGGCAACCGCTCAATCGTTCAATGCGGCCTTTGCCGCCTGTTCGGGGGTCAATCCCTCATAGAACATGTCGGTAAACCATTCGACCTGTTCCTCGATATGCTCCTGCGCCTGTGCCAGCGTCGCACCGCCCGCAACCAGAAAACCTTCCACCTCCGTGCACCAGTTTATCAGCGCAACTGTTTCCGGGTCCGGCTTGTCTTTCTTTGCCATCGTGTTCACCTTTTGTATTGCCTGCTGCGTATCGGCTATCGCGTATCGGCTTTGGCCCATTGATCATTCATCGACAGGGTAACTCCATTTGCATGGCCGTGCCAATTGCGACGATGTGGCAGAACCCATATCCGGCTTCGATCTCGAATCGATACGCCAGGCCGCGCCAGGCGCCGGGCGCCGGGCGCAGCGCGTTATCCGGACAGATTGGATTTCATGAAAGCCTTGCTGTTGCGGTACTCTCTGTTGGTGCATACGCGGTCGACGCCGATAATTCTGTGAGAATACGGGCGATTCGGTCGCGACCAGCGCCGCGCTGCCCGCGCCATATCCGGTGTTCCGCAGCCTCATGCGTGGTGTTCTTGCCGCATAGGGTTGGAGATTCGCGAATTTTTGCTTAAGATACCGTTTTGCCAGAAATGGCGTTTGCCAGGAGAGTAGTTATATGAACAAAGCAGAATTGATCGACCATCTTGCCGCCAAGGCGGATATCACCAAGACGCAAGCGAAGACTGCAATGGACGAAGTGTTCGCAGTACTTGGAAACGACCTCAAGAAAGAGGGTCGCGCTTCCGTCGCCGGCTTCGGTACCTTCACGGTAACCTCGCGTGCTGCACGCACTGGCCGCAATCCGCAAACCGGCGCAACGCTCAAGATCAAGGCATCCAAGTCGGTGCGCTTCAAGCCGTCGCCGACACTCAAGGAAGCAGTCAAGAAGTTCAAGGGTTAATTCAGCAGACCCGATAAAAAACGCCCCGAACAGCTCGGGGCGTTTTTTTTGATCGATGCGGCAATGAGATGCATTGATCGATCTGGCGGCAGATCAATGCCGGTTTGAAAAATTCCGGTCGCGCCGCTGTTCCGATTCCTCTTTCCTAACCAAATCTCCTGACGGCATCCAGCGCCAATCCGGCCCCGATGCTGCCGAACAGATCGCCTTCCACCTGCCGCGCGTCCGGCATCATCGTCGCGATTCTCTTGCGCAGCAAAGGTACCGCGCTCGATCCGCCGGTAAAAAATATGGTGTCCACAGCGGCCCTGTCGACGCCGGCATCCGCCAGCAGGCCGCGCACCGTGTCTTCAATCGCCGATACCATTCGCAATATTGCAG
>JAKFFO010000049.1:0-1591 GCA_036675035.1 Oxalobacteraceae bacterium | reverse complement strand
TATTGGTCGAAAAACGCTGATGCACCAGCGCCAGCGCCGACACTACGCGCGAATCCTGCAGATCCTTGTAATAGGTGCCGACCTGCGACGGCAACAGCATGCCCTTGTAGACGATGGTGCGTGCCGACATCGACGGGACCCAGAACTCGGTACCGTGGGCAAGGTTCAGGGCACGGATGGCGTGACCCGCGCTTTTGCGGATCACGTAGAGCTTGCGTTCCAGTGCGTCGGTGACCCGGATTGCGGAGCTGCGACCGATGAACACCTGGCGGATGACCGGCTCGACTTTCTTGACCGATTCACCGAGATCTTCGCTGTCGACCGGCACATCGCGCCAGCCAAGCAGGATCTGACCTTCATCCTTGATTGCGCGTTCGATTTCGTATTCGCAGGCGATGCGTGATGCCGGTTCGCGTGGCAGGAACACCATGCCGATACCGTACTGACCGGGTTGCGGCAGCTTGACACCCTGTTTTGCCATTTCCTCGCGGAAAAATGTATCCGGAATCTGCAACAGGATGCCGGCACCATCGGAGGCTTTGGGATCAGCGCCCACCGCACCGCGGTGCGTCAAATTGCGCAGGATGGTCAGACCCTGGTCAATGATGTCATGACTTTTCTTGCCCTTGATATTGGCAATAAAACCGACGCCGCAGGCGTCATGCTCGTGGTCTCCGTCGTACAGACCTTGGGGTTCCGGCAGATTTGGGTGAGCCATCAGGAGCCTCGTCAAAACATATTGATAATCAATAGCTTATATACTATTTTGTTGCGGCGCCACAAATCTTGGCGATCAGTATGCGAAAAGCAGGGTGAAACCGGATAAGTCTACCTGCATCAAGGGGTTGCTTCAACCGCCGCTATGGCGAAAATCAGCTAAAAAAACTCAGCTGATGTCAATAGAAAACAAGCGCCGATGTTCGACGATGGCATAGCGGTCGGTCATGCCGGCAATGTAGTCGGCGATGGCGCGAGGTGTATCGGTTTTTGCGCGCGCCTGGAATTCCGGAGGCAGCAATCCGGATTCGTTCATAAAGGCCTGAAATAAATCGGAAATTATCCTGCGAGCCTTGCTGCTCATGCGCGATACGCGGTAATGCCGGTAGAGGTTGGTGTGCAGGAAGCGTTTGAGTTCGGACTGTTCGTCGCGGATGCGATCGGAGAAGCGGATCATCGACGGTGCGCGGCGGATGTCGGCGATGGACTCCGGTGCCAGGTCACGGATGTTGGCAGCGCTCTGCCGGTTCAGATCGGTGATCAGGGTATCAATCATGCGGCGTACTGTTTCATGTATCAGGCGCCGGCCTTCGATTTTGGGAAATTCGCGCAACACTGCACGCTGGTGGCGTCGGAAAATGGCGACGGTGGACAACTGTTCCAGGTCCAGCAGTCCGGAACGCAGCCCGTCATCAATATCGTGATTGTTGTAGGCGATTTCGTCGGCCAGGTTGGCAATCTGGGCCTCAAGGCCGGGGCGCTGGCGTTTGATGAAGCGTTCGCCGATATCACCGAGGGTGCGTGCGTTGTTCAGCGAGCAGTGCTTGAGTATGCCCTCACGGGTTTCAAAGGTCAGGTTAAGACCGTCAAAAGC
>JAKFFO010000076.1:0-1600 GCA_036675035.1 Oxalobacteraceae bacterium | reverse complement strand
CTTTTTCAGCGAAAAACAGGCTGGCGTATGGTGAAAAGACGCCTATATAGCCATAAAATGCAAAGAAAAACAGCGTAAAGTGCGTCGATTGCCTGGGCCGGGAATCAAATGATACGAAAGAAGATTTATTCAAAACGGCACGCCAGCGTTAAAAAGCAGTTCGTCCCAGGCACTGGATAGCCATTGCGTAAAGACTGGTATGAGCATGCCGACTCAGGTTTCCACGCCAATCTCAGGACAACATGGCTTTCCGGTCGGCGCGGCCTACGGTCACTGGTCGTTAGGCCCCACGCAGTAATAACTTAGCCAATTTGGCGGCGCCAGCCGGCGCGCTGCGGCGTTGCTCGTCGTCGCCATAGCCCGCTATGACTCCTCCTCGCGCCTTGCTTCGCATCCGGTTGGCGCTCCCCAAATTACCCAAGTTATTACTGCGCGGGGCCTTAGTTTATTTGGCCGCTGCTTGGGCGGCAATTTTCGGCGTGTCGACGTGAACATCGCCACACTGAGCACGATGCCGTAAAGCATGATCCATTAATACCAGTGCCAGCATCGCTTCGGCGATCGGCGTGGCGCGAATCCCGACACAAGGGTCGTGCCGACCAAAGGTTTCCACCTTGATCGGCGTGCCTGCCTTGTCGATCGATTGCCGAGGCGTACGGATCGACGAAGTCGGCTTGATGGCGATCGACACGGTGATGTCCTGTCCGGTCGATATCCCGCCCAGCACGCCGCCGGCGTGATTGGTGGCGAAACCGTGCGGCGTCAATTCATCGCCGTGTTCTGTGCCTTTTTGCGCGATCGATTTGAAACCGGCACCGATTTCCACGCCCTTGACCGCGTTAATGCCCATCATGGCATAGGCGATTTCGGCATCGAGCTTGTCATAGATCGGCTCGCCCAGGCCTATCGGCACGTTTTGGGCTACCACGTCGATACGCGCGCCGCACGAGTCACCGGCGCCGCGCAGGTCATCCATGTATTGTTCCAGTTGCGGAATGATGCTGGCATTGGCTGCGAAAAAAGGATTGGCCGGCACCTGTTCCCAAGATTCGAATGGAATCGCAATCTCGCCCAGCTGGCTCATGCATCCCTTGAAGGTGGTGCCGTATTGCTGCTGCAGCCATTTTTTGGCGATCGCGGCAGCGGCGACCACCGGCGCCGTCAAGCGCGCGGAAGAACGACCGCCACCGCGCGGATCACGAATGCCGTACTTGTGCCAATAGGTGTAATCGGCATGCCCGGGACGAAAGGTTTCGCTGATATTGCCATAATCCTTGCTACGCTGATCTTCGTTACGGATCATCAAAGCGATCGGGGTGCCGGTGGTGCGGCCCTCGAAGACGCCGGAAAGGATTTCGACCGTGTCGGATTCCTGGCGCTGGGTGACGTGACGCGAAGTGCCCGGCTTGCGCCGGTCCAGTTCCGGCTGGATGTCGGCTTCCGACAGCAGCATGCCCGGCGGGCAGCCATCGACGACGCAGCCGATTGCCTTGCCATGGGATTCGCCAAAGGTGGTAACGGTAAATAAGGTGCCGAAGGTATTGCCAGACATGATCAGGGCCGAGAATGACGGAAAGACTTCATTTTACCAGCGTCATGC
>JAKFFO010000228.1:0-46560 GCA_036675035.1 Oxalobacteraceae bacterium | reverse complement strand
GATGAAATCGAGTCGCTGGTCAGGTTCGCCGGCGATGCGAGTGTCACGATCGATCTTGCCGATTTGCGCGGTTATCAGTATGAGAGTGGTGCGATGTTCTCGATTTATGTGCCCGGCCTGCCCAATGCGGTGGCACGAGGAGGGCGCTACGATCATGTTGGCGAAGCCTTCGGTCGCGCTCGCCCCGCTACCGGATTTTCAATGGACTTGCGCGAGCTGGCGCGGCTTTTGCCGGGTGCGGAACGCACGCATGCGATTCGCGCGCCCTGGGGGCAGGAACCGGGGCTGCGTGCAAAGATCGTTGAATTGCGAAAAGCGGGTGAAATCGTGATCCAGAATTTGCCTGGTCACGAAAACGATCAAGAAGAGTTCGATTGCGATCGTGCGATCACGCTCGAAAACGGAAACTGGATTCTGAAAAAGTTGGGTTAGAAATGTCACAAAAAAGCGCAAGGAACGTCGTCGTCATCGGTACTCAATGGGGCGATGAAGGAAAAGGAAAGATCGTCGACTGGTTGACGGATCATGCACAAGGTGTCGTACGTTTTCAGGGCGGGCACAATGCCGGCCATACGCTGGTAATCGGTGGACAGAAGACGGCGCTGCAATTGATTCCATCGGGGATCATGCGCGCCGGTGTTGCCTGCTACATTGGCAACGGCGTGGTGCTATCCGTGCCGGACTTGCTGCGGGAAATCGACAAGCTGCAAGCCAGTGGCGTGGAAGTTGCGTCGCGCCTGAAGATATCGGAGGCTTGTCCAATAATTCTGCCTTATCACACAGCGCTGGATTCTGCGCGCGAGGCTGCGCGCGGTGCGGCCAAGATCGGAACAACCGGCAAAGGTATCGGCCCCGCATATGAAGACAAGGTTGCGCGCCGGGCGATCCGGGTTGCCGATCTTCTCAATGAGAAGCGACTTGCCGAGAAACTGCTGGAGAACCTCGACTATCATAATTTCGTACTGACGAACTACTTGAAGTCGCAGCCGATCGATTATCAAAAAACGCTGGATGATGCGCTATCCACCGTCCCACGCATCAGGCCGATGGTGAGTGATGTGTCGAGCGACTTGCACGCGGCTCACAAGGCCGGCGCGAATTTGTTGTTCGAAGGCGCGCAAGGTAGCCTGCTCGATGTCGATCACGGAACCTATCCGTTCGTTACATCAAGCAATTGCGTTGCAGGCAATGCTGCGGCGGGTTCGGGGGTGGGTCCGAACATGCTGCACTACGTTCTCGGCATCACGAAGGCGTATACAACCAGGGTCGGCTCGGGGCCATTTCCGTCTGAATTGGCAACTGACAGCGGTGTCGGCAAGCACTTGGCAAGCGTCGGCCATGAGTTCGGCACCGTCACCGGTCGCGCCCGCCGATGCGGCTGGTTCGATGCTGCCTTGCTCAAGCGCTCGGTCCAGATCAATGGTGTTTCAGGAATGTGCCTGACCAAGCTGGACGTGCTGGATGGCGTCGAATCTCTCAAGCTGTGCACCGGATACAAGATTGACGGCAGGAAGACGGATATTTTCCCGGTCGGCGCGGAAGATGCGGCACGATGTGAGCCGATATACGAGGAAATGCCCGGCTGGAAAGAATCGACTGTTGGCGCCAAATCGCTGGCAAAGCTTCCCGGCAACGCCCGGGCATATGTCAAGCGCATCGAAGAACTGGTCGGCGTTCCAATGGACATGGTTTCGACCGGCCCGGACCGCGAGGAAACGATCGTGCTGCGTCATCCATTCGATTAAGCGATAGTCAAAGAAAAGGACGCGAAGTGCCGGCATCAACCGACAAGGATCTCTGGATAAGCTGGGACGATTATCACCGGTCAGTCGAGGCGCTTGCGCTGCAAGTGCACCAATCGGGCTGGCAATTCGACCAGATATTGTGCCTGGCCCGCGGCGGCTTGCGCCCGGGTGATGTCTTTTCCAGAATCTTCGATGTGCCGTTGGCGATTCTTTCGGTCAGCTCATATCGGGAGGCGGCCGGGACAGTACAAGGCGATCTCGATATTGCCAGGCACATCACGCTGACAAGGGGGCCATTAAGCGGGAGAATCCTGTTGGTCGATGACCTGGTTGATTCGGGAATCACGCTGGAAAAAATCCAGCGCCATCTGCAGTCGGATTTTCCAGGCGTTACGGAACTGAAATCGGCAGTGATCTGGTACAAGGCATGTTCGCTGGTGCGCCCCGATTTTTATCTGGAATATTTGACATCCAACCCATGGATCCATCAACCGTTTGAAGAGTATGACAGCCTGCGCCCGGATCAGCTCGCGGCTCGCCTGCAGAACAATCCGAACAGTGCAGATCCGATTTGAAAGGATTATCCGGATTAGAGACGTGCCGCCAAAAAGAAAAACCCGTTGACGAATCAACGGGTTTCTTATGACTTGGTGCCCACGGAGGGACTCGAACCCCCACACCTTGCGGCACATGGACCTGAACCATGCGCGTCTACCAATTCCGCCACGTGGGCATTACGAAAGACAGCGATTATAGCTTAAAACGCTTGGAAGTCAATTCACTGCTGTGAATGAATTGAACTTAAACGTAGTGTTTTCGGCAAACTTTACCCAGCTCCGATACACTAACCAGCATACCGATTAACCTTATACGAAACACCCATTTGAGCCAATTTCCCTACACCATTCCTAGCCGCGAGGAAATTCTCGGTCTATTGCGAACTGC
This sequence comes from Oxalobacteraceae bacterium, assembly GCA_036675035.1. Taxonomy (GTDB): domain Bacteria; phylum Pseudomonadota; class Gammaproteobacteria; order Burkholderiales; family Burkholderiaceae_D; genus MESE01. Next base: position 43,870 of record JAKFFO010000228.1, on the reverse strand, counting down.
GGCCGAGCCGAAGGGCATTGACTCTCTCGCGTTGGCGCTTGGCGTCGAGTCCGATGAGCTTGACGGCCTGACGCGCCGGCTCAATGCGATGGAACGCGACGGCCAGATCAAGCCGAATCGCTCAGGCCAATATCAACTGACGAATCTTCCCAATTTTATCGAGGGGCGCGTCAGCAGCCATCGCGACGGCTACGGATTTCTGGTTCCCGACGATGGCAGCGACGATGTTTTCCTGCCCGAAAAAGAAATGCAAAAAGTTTTGCACGGCGATCGCGTGCAGGCTCGACTGGTGGGCACCGACCGCCGTGGGCGCCCGGAAGGCACGATCGTGGAAGTTGTCGCGCGTGCCAATTCTCACGTGATCGGCCGCTTGCTTAACGAGAACGGCGTGTGGATCATCGTTCCGGAAGACAAGCGCATCGGCCAGGACATCTTGCTGGCCGGGTCGCCGGGAAAGGCAAAATCGGGACAAGTCGTCAGCGTCGAACTGACCGAGCAGCCGTCGCGCTACACCCAGCCGGTCGGAAAGATCGCCGAGATACTGGGCGACATCGACGACCCCGGCATGGAGATCGAGATCGCGGTGCGCAAGTATGGCGTACCGCACGAGTTTTCCGAAGCAGCGAAAAAGCTCTCTGCCAAATTGCCCGGAGAAGTGCGCGCGGTCGATCTGGCCGAGCGAGTCGATCTGCGCGACGTGCCGCTCGTAACGATCGACGGCGAAGATGCGCGTGACTTCGACGATGCGGTGTATTGCGAGCCGATCAAGATCGGCCGCAGCAACGGCTTCAGGCTGATCGTCGCGATCGCCGATGTCAGCCACTACGTCAGGCCCGGCGATGCAATTGATGTGGATGCATTGGAACGCAGCACCTCCGTGTATTTTCCGCGCCGCGTAATCCCGATGCTGCCCGAGAAGCTATCCAACGGGCTTTGTTCGTTGAACCCGGCAGTGGATCGTCTGACCCTGGTGTGCGATGCGGTCATTACCGCCAAAGGTGAAATCAAGGCTTACCAGTTCTATCCTGCCGTGATCCATTCGGCGGCACGCCTCACCTATACCGAAGTGGCCGCCATACTGGGCAATACCAAAGGCACGGAAGCAGCCAAGAGGCCGGCGCTGGTGCCACACCTGCTGCACCTGTACGACTTGTTTCAGGCGCTATTGCAGGCGCGTCACGCGCGCGGTGCAATCGACTTTGAAACGACGGAGACGTACATCGTATGCAATGCGGCCGGCAAGATTGAACAGATTCTGCCGCGTACCCGGAATGATGCGCACCGGTTGATTGAAGAATGCATGCTCGCTGCCAACGTCTGTGCGGCGGATTTGCTGGAACGCCACAAGCATCCCGGCGTGTACCGCGTGCATGCCGGCCCGACCAAGGAAAAGCTCACTCAACTCCGGACCTTCCTGAAGCAGGTGGGATTGCATTTGGGCGGCGGCGATAAACCTTCTGCATCCGATTATGCGGAATTGCTGCCCAAGATCAAGGCGCGGCCGGATGCGCTGCTGCTGCAGACAATGCTGTTGCGTTCGATGCAGCAAGCCGTCTACAGTCCCGACAATATCGGGCACTTCGGTTTGTCTTACGAAGCCTACGCGCATTTCACCAGTCCGATTCGTCGCTATCCGGATCTGCTGACGCACCGCGCGATCAAGGCGATTTTGCAGGGCAAACGCTATAACCCTAAGACCATCGATACCAGCGTTTTGAATACGATGCTATCGCCCGCTGCACGTAAAATGCAAGCGGAAGACAAGGCCAAGGGAAAGAAAAAACACGAAGGCGAACTCGCCATATGGGAAGCACTCGGTATTCATTGTTCTGCCAATGAGCGCCGGGCAGATGAAGCGTCGCGCGATGTCGAGGCATGGCTGAAGTGTTACTTCATCCGCGACAAGCTTGGCGAGGAGTTTACCGGTACCATCTCGGGTGTCGCGACGTTCGGCATTTTTGTTCAGCTCGATACATTGTTCATAGAAGGCATGGTGCATGTCACCGAGCTCGGTGCCGATTATTTTCAATACGACGACGCGCGCCATGAATTACGTGGCGAACGCACCGGAATTCGGTATCAATTGACAGATCGTGTGACCGTGCAGGTCAGCCGCGTCGATCTGGACGCACGCAAGATCGATTTAAGGCTGGTGAGCGAGCCCGGTATCAAGACCTTGCTGAAAAACGAGGCGCGCCGCGCCGATTCGGAAAAATCAAGTCGCGATAAAAAGAAAAAATCGGATTCCGGCTCAAAAGCCGCCGCGCCGGCGAGGCCCGCCAAGGCAAAACGCTCCCGTTCAGCCGTATCCTCGGAGAAGCCGCGGCCCGTCAAAGCGCAGACAAAATCAGCGAAAAAGAAACGATAACAATGAAAAGCAAAATGATTTTCGGCTTTCACGCCGTTACTGCGCGCTTGCGCCACGAGGCATCGTCGGTCGAGGAAATCTATATCGATGCGGCCCGCCACGATCGCCGCATGCAGGAGTTGATACGTGCCGCGCACGCAGCCAACGTTCGCATCATTCAGGCCGATGACCAGCGTCTAAACAGCATTGTAGGCACGCGGCGCCACCAAGGTGTTGTTGCAAAAGCAGGCGAACTGTCGCTGGCGCGAAACCTGGATGAACTGCTTGATGCAATCGATGGTCCTCCATTGTTGTTGATACTCGATGGCATCACCGATCCGCACAATCTCGGCGCCTGCCTGCGGGTGGCCGATGGCGCAGGCGCGCATGCGGTGATTGCGCCCAAGGACCGCGCGGTAGGCTTGAATGCGACTGCCGCGAAGGTGGCCAGCGGTGCCGCCGAGACCGTTCCCTATATTACAGTCACCAATCTGGCTCGTACCATGCGCGAGCTCAAGGAGCGCGACATCTGGCTGATCGGCACCACCGAAGATGCTGAAAAGGGATTGTATGAAGCCGATTTTTCGGGCGCTGCAGCGCTTGTGATGGGATCGGAAGGCGAAGGCATGCGCCGCCTGACGCGCGAGACCTGTGACATGCTGGTAAGCGTGCCGATGCTGGGGTCGGTGGAAAGCCTGAATGTGTCGGTTGCATCCGGAATTTCTCTCTACGAGGCGCGCCGGCAACGGATGGCGAAAACCTGAACCTCTGATGCAGCGGAAAGGATATTTGCCTTTCTTCCGCGCCTGTTCGTGAAATGCCTTTCTGCGAGCAAAGCTTTTCCGAACAGGCTAACATTGCACCTCCAAGCAATTAATTGTCGATCCCATGTTTAACCGCCTTCGCGAAGATATCGCCAACATCATGGACCGTGACCCGGCTGCTCGTTCGGCGTGGGAGGTTCTGACCTGTTATCCGGGCTTGCATGCGATTGTCATTCACCGGTGGGCACGCTGGTGGTGGCTGCGCGGAATGAAATGGCTGGGACGTTTTATTTCCCACATCGGACGTGGACTGACCGGTATTGAAATCCATCCGGGAGCGACCATCGGCAGGCGCGTGTTTATTGACCACGGGTATGGCGTGGTAATCGGTGAAACCGCCGAGGTTGGCGACGACTGCACGATATATCAAGGGGTCACGCTGGGCGGCACGTCGCTGAACAGAGCCAAGCGCCATCCGACGCTGGAGCGTGGCGTCATCGTCAGTGCCGGTGCCAAGGTGCTGGGCGGTTTCACCGTCGGTGAAGGCGCCAAGATTGGCTCGAACGCGGTGGTGATCAAGGCGGTGCCGGCCGGAGCAACCGCTGTCGGTATTCCCGCACGCATTATCCAGAAGGAAGCCGATAATTTCCGTGAAGAGGCGGCTGCGCGCATGTTTTCCGCCTATGGAATCACGCCGAATGGCGATGATCCGTTGTCGAAGGCGCTGCACGGCCTGATTGACAACGCGGCGACACAAGAACATCAGATCGTAAAGATTATCGAGGCATTGAAGTGCGCGGGCATTATCTGCGAGACTTTGCCCGATCTGGACAGCTTCGATCCCGAGCAGTTGAACAAGCTGGTCGAATAACGTTTGCGCCGCCAGGCCGGTGGATTCCTGATTTTCTCAGTTGATCTCGGTTCCGTGAACGTCGAATCGTTTTATGGCGCCGTCGGCATAAACAGATAACCAGCCACCCCGTTCCGGCTCGACATCGCAATCCCAGTCAGGCAGCACATAACGAACCCGGTTTTCGCCGGCGTTACGACACTCATGCCGCGCAGGCCGATGGGTATGGCCGTGAATCATCAGCGATGTTGCGGTCGTGTCGAAAAGCGATGCGATTGCATCCGCGTTCACATCCATGATTTCGGACGGCTTGTCGCGTTGGGCTTCGCGACTCTCGATGCGCATGCCTTCGATGATTTTTTTTCGCTGTAACAGCGGTTGCGCAAGAAACTGCTGTTGCCAGTGCGGATCTCTGACCTGGCGACGGAATACCATGTATGCCGCGTCGTCAGTGCATTGCGCATCGCCGTGACTAAGCGCGATCCGCTGCCGGCCGATGTCCGCAACGAATGGGTCCGGCAATTGCGTTGCGCCGGTTGCATGTGCGAAGCCATCGCCAATCAGGAAGTCGCGATTGCCTGGCATCCAGAACAATGCAACGCCGGCATCGCTGACCTTGCGTAGCGCTTCTGCCACGAGCCGGTTAAGCGGTGACGCGAGGTCGTCGTCGCCTGGCCAGTATTCAAACAGGTCTCCGAGCAAAAACAATTGTTTTGCCCGCACCGCGTGATCCTGCAGGAATGCAAAAAAAGCCTGCGATGTTTTCGGCAGCGCCTCGTTCAGATGCAGATCCGAAACAAAAATCGCCAGCGGTACGGTTTGCTGTACTGACAAATCGATGCTCTCCGCTGAAATCTGATTGTGCATGGTGCGGATCGGCACGGGCTACCGACTATGCCAGCTCTGCCTTTTCGATCACGATATTATCGACTGGCACATCCGAAAACATACCGCTGCGAGTGGTTTTGACCGACTTGATCTTGTCCACGACATCGGTGCCGTCGACTACTTTCCCGAATACGCAGTAACCCCAACCATCCTGCCCCGGAAAATCGAGAAAATTATTGTTGTTAGTATTGATGAAGAACTGTGCCGACGCGGAGTGTGGATCCGAGGTGCGGGCCATCGCAACCGTGTACGGCTCGTTCTTCAGGCCGTTCTTGGCTTCGTTCTCAACCGGATCGTTGGTTGGTTTTTGTTTCATGCCAGGTTCGAAACCCCCTCCCTGAATCATGAATCCGTCGATCACTCGATGAAAGATCGTACCGTCGTAGTGACCGGCGCGAACATAAGCAAGAAAATTTTCAACCGTCTTCGGCGCTTTTTCTGCGTCGAGTTCGAGTTTGATTTTGCCGTGGTTGGTGGTCAGGGTAACAGCCATAGAAATCCTCTATACAGGTTTGAATGTCCGGCATGCCGGACATAGGTTATTTGACGACGGATGCCGATTCGATGACGATCGGTTTGTTCGGAACATCGCCGGGACCGGTCTGAACCGCCTTGATCTTGTCGACAACGTTCATGCCCTTGATGACTTTCCCGAACACTGCGTAACCCCATCCGTCCTGTCCGGGGTAATCGAGAAAGCTATTGTCCTTGACGTTGATAAAGAATTGCGATGAAGCTGAATGGGGGTCCGATGTACGTGCCATCGCCACGGTATATTTTTCATTCCTGAGGCCGTTTTTCGCCTCGTTTTCTATCGGATCCCGTGTAGGTTTTTGGGCCATGTCTTTGCCATACCCGCCGCCTTGAATCATGAAGCCATCGATTACGCGATGAAAAATCGTCCCCTTGTAATGTCCGCTCTTGACGTACTGAAGAAAGTTTTCCACGCTCTTCGGTGCCTTTTCAGGATACAGCTCAAGCACGATTTCACCCATGCTGGTCTTCAACGAAACCTTGGGTGCATCGGCAGCATGAACGGATTGAAGCGCGGCGGAGAACGAAAGTGCGGCAAGCAAGCTTAAGAAATAGCGTCGTGAAGCGGGCATTGTGTTTCCTTGTTTACAAATGATTCAAGATGAAAACCGGACTGCCTCGAAATTCTGGATTCTGTATTCGTGCAATTTGCGTTCCGGCATCGGCACGATTGTTGGGAGCCGTCAAAGTTGTCTTAAAGAGGCAGTATTCATTTACTTTGCGGCATGCGGATACTTCGCATGCAATATTCATGGCAACACCCGCAGATTCGCGTTTTCATCGATGCTATACTGCCGCAAAAACAAGCATTTTATCAAAATACGCATTACAAAAGGTTTTCGGCGACCCTGTCGCGTCAGATGCACAACTTGAGCAGCGAGTCTTGTGTATCGAAGTAGAAGATTACGCGACAACATCTTTGCCGGAACGGAAAATCACCCATGAGTGCCCTGAAAATCTACAATACGCTTGCGCGTGACAAGCAGCCTTTTACTCCGATGCATCCCGGTAAAGTCCGCATGTATGTATGCGGGATGACAGTCTATGACTATTGCCACCTCGGCCATGCGCGCGTGATGGTGGTATTCGACATGGTGCAGCGCTGGCTTCGCGCTTCCGGTTTCGATGTGACTTATGTGCGCAACATCACCGACATCGATGACAAGATCATCAAGCGTGCTGTCGAAAACGGCGAGACGATATCGCAACTGACGCAGCGCTTCATTACCGCAATGGATCAGGATGCCGGAGCGCTCGGTGTCGAGAAGCCGGATCATGAGCCGCGCGCCACGGAGTATGTGCCGCAAATGCTGGGACTGATCGAGGTGCTGGAAAAGAAAGGCCTTGCATACAAAGCCGTGGACGGCGATGTGAATTTTTCGGTGCGTGATTTTGCCGGTTACGGGAAGCTTTCGGGTAAGTCGCTGGACGATCTGCGCGCCGGCGAACGGGTAGACGTCAGTGGCGGCAAGCGCGATCCGCTGGACTTTGTCTTGTGGAAGGCTGCCAAAGCTACCGAGCCGGATCAGGCCAAATGGGATTCGCGATGGGGGCAAGGCCGCCCCGGCTGGCATATAGAATGTTCGGCAATGGCATGCGAGCTGCTGGGCGAACAGTTCGATATTCATGGCGGCGGCGCGGACCTGCAGTTTCCGCACCACGAGAATGAAATAGCGCAATCGGAAGGCGCGCACCAGCATCCTTTTGTCAACTATTGGATGCACAATGGTTTCATTCGCGTCGACGATGAAAAGATGTCTAAATCGCTCGGCAATTTTTTTACAATTCGTGAAGTATTGCAATCGTACGACGCGGAAGTGGTGCGGTTTTTCATTCTCCGTGCACACTATCGCAGCCCGCTGAATTATTCGGACGCGCATCTGGATGATGCGAAAGGTGCGCTCACACGCCTTTATACCGCGCTGAAAGATACGGTACCGGACACTCAGCCGCTGGATCTGACAGAACCGCATGCAGTGCGTTTTTCGGAAGCGATGAACGATGATTTCAACACGCCGATCGCCATTGCGGTGTTGTTTGACCTGGCCAATGAGATCAATAAAACGAAATCACCGATGCTGGCGCGGCAAATGAAATCCCTTGCCGGCATCATCGGGTTGCTGCAAAGAGAGCCGCTGGCATTTCTGCACGCCGGACCGGCAGACGAAAGCGGTGGCCTGACCAACGACTTGATCGATGCCATGATCCAGGACAGGACTGTCGCGAAGAAGAACAGGAATTTTGCCGAGGCTGACCGCATTCGCAATGCATTGCTCGACCAAGGCATTATTCTCGAAGACAGGCCAGGTGGCATAACAGAGTGGCGGAGGGCGTAAGCCGTATGGTTACTGCGGTAAAGATCAAGATGCCGGTATGCGTCCCTTCCTATTGGGAGGATGCGAAAAGCGAACTGATGAAACGCGACCGTATCATGCGCAAACTGATTCCGCAGTTCGGGGATTTGCACCTGATTGGACGCGGCGAGGCGTTCACCACTCTTGCGCGCTCCATCGTCGGCCAGCAGATTTCGGTCAAGGCCGCCGAATCGGTCTGGCAAAAGGTATTGCTGGTCTGTCCCAAGTGCACCCCGCTGCAAATCCTGAAAGCCGGCAATGAAAAACTCGCAGCCTGCGGGCTGTCGAAGCGCAAGGCAGAGTATGTGATCGATCTGGCCGAACATTTCAAGGCCCGACGTGTACACGCGGACAAGTGGGCAGAAATGGAAGACGAAGACATCATTGCCGAACTGATCCAGATTCGAGGGATAGGCCGTTGGACCGCGGAAATGTTTTTGATATTTAATCTGCTTCGTCCTAATATATTTCCTTTGGACGACCTGGGACTCATGAAAGGCATCAGCGTCAATTATTTTTCCGGAGAGCCTGTTTCCCGCAGCGACGCGAGGGAAGTGGCGGCCAATTGGGAGCCGTGGCGCACGGTTGCAACCTGGTATTTATGGCGTAGCCTGGATCCGGTGCCGGTAGAATACTGAACCCTTATACATTCGTTGCATTGACACGGAAGAAGTTATGGTGACAAAAATAACATTTCTCAATTTTGAACAGCCGATCGCAGAACTCGATTCGAAAATCGAGGAACTGCGTTTTGTGCAGGATGATTCGGCAGTCGATATCTCGGAAGAAATCGACCGCCTGTCGAAAAAAAGCCAGCAATTGACCAAGGATATATATGCAAAATTGACGCCGTGGCAAGTGTCGCAGATCGCGAGGCATCCGCAGCGCCCATACACGATGGATTACGTGAACGAGATCTTTACCGATTTTCACGAGCTGCATGGAGATCGCAGTTATGCGGACGATCTGTCGATTGTCGGTGGACTGGCGCGATTTAACGGACAAGCATGCATGGTGATCGGTCATCAAAAAGGTCGCGATACCAAAGAGCGCGCTCTGCGCAATTTCGGCATGCCGAAGCCGGAAGGCTATCGCAAGGCCATGCGACTGATGAAGCTGGCGGAAAAATTCGGCCTGCCGATTTTTACCTTCGTCGATACCCCGGGCGCTTTTCCCGGAATCGATGCGGAGGAGCGCGGCCAGTCCGAGGCGATCGGGCACAACCTGTATGTGATGGCGGAATTGAAGGTGCCGTTGATTGCGACGATTATCGGCGAAGGCGGTTCCGGTGGCGCACTCGCGATCGCGGTAGGCGACGCGGTATTGATGCTGCAGTACGCGACCTATTCTGTGATTTCACCTGAAGGTTGCGCTTCCATTTTATGGAAAACGTCGGAGCGTGCTTCCGATGCCGCAGATGCGCTGGGGTTGACCGCACACCGTTTGAAAGCACTGAACCTGATCGACAAGATCGTCAACGAACCGCTTGGCGGCGCCCATCGCGACCCGAAACAGATGGCCGGCCTTCTGAAGCGCGCATTGGCCGATTCATTGCGCCAATTCCACGGCATGAAAACCAAGGAGTTGCTCGCGACACGTCATGAAAAGCTGATGAGCTATGGGAAGTTCAAGGAAATCCTGCAACCTGAATAATCAAGACATGGTGCAGCAGGCATTCGAACGCGCGATCGGGACATTCCTGGCGCGCGTTTGTGTTTCTGCGCATGACAGGCGCACCATTGCGGTTGCCTATAGCGGCGGTCTGGACTCCACAGTGCTGCTATATCTTGCAAGCCGATATGCGAAGACCCATGATTTGCCGATCCACGCGTTTCATGTCCATCACGGATTGAGCGCCAACGCGGACGCGTGGGCGGATCTTTGCCGGCTACAAGCCCAGCGATTCGACGTGGCATTGGAGATTGCCAATGTGCTTGTCGCGGACAGACGCAAACGTGGCGTAGAAGAGGCGGCGCGGATTGCACGTTATGACGCGTTGGGAAATTTGTGCCGCAGCAACAGGGTGTCGTTGTTGCTGACCGCGCATCATCGCGACGACCAGGCTGAAACCGTTTTGTTGCAATTGATGCGCGGCGCCGGCATGCCCGGCCTGTCAGGCATGCCGGCTTTTCAAGCACGGCATGAGTTATTGGGAGCGGACGTCGCGCTGGGGCGCCCTTTGCTGGATTTGTCGCGACGTGAACTGGAAAAATGTGCGCTGCAATTTGGTTTGCCGCACGTCACCGACGACTCCAATTCGGATGTTCGATATATGCGCAACGCACTCCGGCATGATATCGCTCCGGCCATGGAACGCCATTTCCCGGGTTTTTCCGAATTCGTCGCGCGCACGGCCGCGCATGCGCAGACGGCGCAGGCTCTGCTATCCGAGCTTGCCGCGATCGACCATGAAGCGTGCAAGGCGGATCGGCATCCGGGCGCGCTCGATCTTGCAAAAATGAGCGACTTATCGGCGACGCGTCTAGACAATCTGGTGCGTCACTGGCTTTACGAGCATGGCCTGCAGCTACCGAGCACTGCCCGCCTCACCGAAATACGTGGCCAAATGCTGGATGCGGCGTCCGACAAACATCCTTTCTTCGACTTCGGCACCGCCCGACTGCACCGGATTGAGAACCGACTGGAATTGCATCCGAATTTGGGAATTCCGCCAGATCAGCCGATTTCTCTGAAGTGGCGCGGCGAGCCGGAACTTGTTATTCCGCAATGGGCAGGCAGGCTGATTTTCGAAAAAACCGGCGGCGCGGGCCTTGATGCCGAAAAGCTTCATAGCGGCTTATTGACCTTGCGTCCCCGGATTGGCCGGGAACGTCTCAAACTTGCTGCGAATCGCCCGTCGAAAAGTCTGAAAAACCTGTTTCAGGAATCATCGATTGCGACCTGGCGGCGCGCATGGCTTCCGCTGCTCTATGTCGATGAAGATTTGGTATTTGCCGCCGGGCTGGGCATGGATTCACGCCAACTAAGCGAAGGCGGAAATGTGTCGGTACGCTGGGATGGAGCGTAGGGGCATGCCTTGTAATTTTGCATTGCAGCATGTAAAATCGGCCGTTTATTTTGCCAATTCTCGTCCCCATAATGGCTTTAATCGTTCATAAATACGGCGGCACCTCGATGGGGTCGACCGAACGCATCAAGAATGTCGCCAAACGTGTCGCCAAGTGGCATGACGCCGGCTACCAGATTGTCGTCGTGCCTTCGGCAATGTCGGGCGAGACCAATCGCCTGATCGGCCTGGCCAAAGAGGTTGCAGCCCAGCCCGACCCGCGCGAGCTCGACATGATTGCGTCAACCGGCGAACAAGTGTCGGTGGCGCTGCTTTCAATGGCCTTGCACGCAATAGGCAAGGAAGCCGTTTCATATGCCGGATGGCAGGTGCCGATTGTTACCGATTCGGCGTATACCAAGGCACGTATCCGCTCTATCGACGACGTCAAGGTACGCAAGGATCTGGACGCAGGCAAAATTGTCATCATCACCGGTTTTCAGGGCGTGGATGAAAATGGAAATATCGCGACCCTGGGACGTGGCGGTTCGGATACTTCGGCCGTGGCAGTAGCGGCCGCGTTGAAAGCCAAGGAATGCCTGATCTACACCGACGTCGATGGTGTCTACACGACGGATCCGCGGGTAGTGACGGACGCACGACGCCTGAAGACAGTCACGTTCGAAGAAATGCTGGAGATGGCTTCGCTCGGCTCGAAAGTGCTGCAGATTCGTTCGGTCGAATTTGCGGGCAATTACCGGATGCCGACGCGCGTGCTGTCATCACTGACCGATCCGCTCATACCGCTGGAAGAGGAAGCGAATTCCGGCACCCTGATTTCGTTTGAGGAAGATACACATATGGAACAAGCCACCATCACCGGTATTGCGTTCAGTCGCGACGAAGCGAAAATCACCGTCATGTCGGTACCCGACAAACCGGGCGTCGCATACCAGATACTCGGTCCGGTTGCGGATGCGAATGTGGAAGTCGACATGATCATTCAGAATCAATCTGTCGACGGAAAAACCGATTTTACGTTCACGGTGCCGCGCGGCGAATATGCAAAAGCGATGGAAATACTCGACGCAAAAGTAAAAGCGCATATCGGGTCTGGCAACATCACCGGTGACACAAAGGTCTCGAAGGTATCGGTAGTGGGTGTCGGCATGCGCAGCCATGTCGGCATTGCATCGCAAATGTTCCGCACATTGTCGGAAGAGGGCATCAACATTCAGATGATCTCGACGTCGGAAATCAAGATATCGGTTTTGATCGATGAAAAATACATGGAACTGGCGGTGCGTGCCTTGCACAAGGCATTCGGCCTTGAGAAAGCCTGATTAATCGAACGCAATGTATCGATAAGCATTGATTGACCAAATTCCCGCGAAAAGTTATCATCCGGGACGTTACTGCAGCGGACTTTTCGAGTTCGCTTCAAGTGTGGAGACGTGGCCGAGTGGTCGAAGGCACTTCCCTGCTAAGGAAGCATATGGGCTTAAACCTGTATCGTGGGTTCGACTCCCACCGTCTCCGCCAGAGTTATTTTAAAAAATCAGCCTCCGGGCTGATTTTTTTGTGCCTCATTCGGAAATAATTTTTGCCGGCTTCTAGTTGGCTATCTCGCTGGACTTTTTTAAATCTTCCATTCTTATTCCATTCCAAGTTCCAGCATGCATGGCGATCAAATTCGTCCTGAAGTGTATAAACCGCATACCGGGAATGCCGGAGTCTTTCCGGCTGTTCAGTCGATCCTGCACGGATGCACACTTCTCCTTAGAAAGATTCTCCAACAGATATCAGTGTAATTAATCACAGGTAAGAGCCTATTCGTCCAGTCGGCCGGAGAACACCTGTGTGCTTAACATCGACAAAGTGGCTCCCGTTGTAGGGCAGTATCACGTCGGCTATCTTTTAACCCGACAAGAAAAGTTTTGAAGGTTGAAAAATATTCTCTCAGCTTGCAAGCGCAATCGACGAACATAAAACATATGTTGCGGACAGGTCGCATTTCCCGGTGCCGAAGGCAGCATTTGTGCGGCTTTGTTCCCTTGGTAATCCAACTGTTTGATGCTGAACAAGCATGTGCTATTTCTGATTAATATACTGATCAGAGTTCTATGCAGGTTCGGAAAATTAAGGTTTTAAATATCGTAAGGCGCTTTAAAACATTTGCTTGCTTTAATGCTTTATCGACATTCAATTTTTCAACGCGGGAAATAGAACGTATATCCAGAAAAACAAGCGCTCTGTCAGCTTCAATACATTTGTACGAAAGCAATATGTCTGAATACGGTTGTGGCAACAAAAGCGCGCTTGTGCCGCAATCCGCTGCGGATTCTACCGATGCGCAAATGATCGGCAGAATGCGTCTTGTGCTGGCTGCTTCCGTGCTGCTCGCGATTTTTATCGATCCATCGGGATTGAGCGGTGTTCAGAAGTTCGCCTGGCTGATCTTTGCCGGTTACGGTCTTCACAGCGTTATCCTTTACATCGTCGCGCAGTTTAACAATCCTTTTTCGCAAAGCACGCTGGTTCACTGGCTGGATGTTTGCTGGTTTGCGCTGTTCGTTCTTTTTACAGGCGGCACTAACAGCTTTTTTTTCCTCTTCTTTTTTTTCGCGATTCTTACTTCTTCCTTTCGCTGGGGATTCGAGGAAGGGGCGCGCGTTACCGTCGCTTCGGCAGGATTATTTGTCTTGTGCGCGCTATTGGCGGAACCGGAACCGGATATTCCGCGGCTGTTGTTACGCACCACTTTCCTGTTGGCCCTTGGCTACATGAGTGCGCATTGGGGCGAATCGAAAGTGAACTTGAAACGCCGGCTGGAGCTGCTTCGCGAGGTAAGCCGCTTATCAAATCCTCGCTTCGGAGTAGATCACACCATCACCAATGTGCTGAAAAAAACGCAGGTTTTTTTCCGGAGCAGCAGTTGCATCCTGGTGATGCGGGACAAGGAAGCGGCGACTTATTCTTTGCGTACGATAAAGCAAGGCAACGGCACGCAATCGATCTGTGCCGAGCGAATTGATGCAGCAGCGGCATCTCCGCTCATGGATCTGTCGCAAGATCATATCGTCGCCTATTCGCGGCCGCGGTGGTTCGGCAACGTCACGCCTGGTGCGGCCCTGGCTTATGACATTGCTGGCGATAGATGGGTGAAGCACGATTGGTTGCCGGCCCAAAGCCTGGCGGAGCTGCTTGAGGCGCGCTCGTTTATCAGTGTGCCACTGGATTTGCGGAGAGAAGAAGGGCGCATCTATGTCGTTTCGCAAGAACACGGATTCAGTAAAGCGGATGCGTTGTTCCTGAGTCAAATCAGTGCACAGGCGTTTCCGGTCATCGAGAACATCGATCTTCTCGACCGCATGGCATCGGAAGCTGCGGCGCAAGAACGGGGCAAGCTTGCACTTGATCTTCATGACACCGCAATCCAGCCGTATATCGGCTTGAAGCTCGGACTGAGCGCCGTGCGCAATAAAGCATCCGCCGACAACCCGTTGATCGAGGATCTCGATAAGTTGATGGGACGGGCCGCCCAGGTGATCAGCGATCTGCGCCGCTATGCAGGGACCTTTAAAAGCGGATCAGGGCAGACTGAGCCGGTATTTCTTGTGGTTTTACGTCAGCAGGCAGCGCAGGTCAGGGAATTTTACGGAATCGATATCGCGGTCAGCATGGAAGGGGAGCTCAATGTGAACGATCGCCTGGCGGCCGAAATTTTACAGGTGGTGCGTGAGGGTCTGAGCAATATTTGCAAGCACACCATCGCACAACGTGGATTTGTCAGGTTGCAGTGTTCAAATGGCTGGCTCAAGGTTCAAATTGAAAATGAGGGTATCGGCAAACAAGCGATCGATTTTCGGCCGGGCTCGATTACCGAACGGGCTATCGCGCTGGGCGGGAAGACATACGTAAAGCTGGGGTTGAGCGGCGGCGCAGCCGTCCACATCGAAATACCTGTTTAAAAAGGCGGATCAATGAAATTGCCGGGCAAGACAATTCGCGTGATGCTGGTCGACGATCACCGGACGATGCTCTGGGGGTTGGAGAAACTGATCCAGGGCGAACGGCCGACAATGGAAGTGGTCGGCGTTGCACGAAGTTGCGAGGACGCCGTTGCGAAAGCACAGCTTCTGGTTCCGGACGTGATTTTGCTGGATCTTGATCTCGGTGGTAAAAGTGCGCTCGACATTCTCCCGGCGCTGCTCTCGAACGGCTCGTCGCGCGCATTGATCCTGACTGCCGAGCGTACGCAAGCAATTCTGGATCTGGCGGTTCTTCACGGCGCGAGAGGTGTGCTGTGCAAGGACGCCGAGGCGGAACAAGTGCTTAAGGCGATCGAAAAAACGCATCAAGGCGAATTATGGCTCGACCATGGCACGCTAGGACGGGTATTCGGCGAATTCATGAGCACAAAGACGGCGCACAAGCTCGATCCAGAGCAGGATAAGAAGGCCACGCTGACAGCCAGAGAGCGAAAGATTGTTCAGGCGATTGTCGAGGAAAGCGGCGCTTCGAATAAAGCGATCGCGCAACGGCTGTTCATATCGGAACACACGTTGCGCAACCATCTGACGTCGATTTATCACAAGCTCGATGTAGGCAATCGGCTTGAGCTGTACGTGTATGCCGTCAAACATCAGCTTGGGACACTCCCGGAACGGGGTTCAAAGAATACCGCTGCGCCCCCTGCAGGCCCGTGACTGGATAAGGCGTTGAAAGCGTATTCGACGCGAACGACGTGCTGGAGAACGCGTTGCCCTGAATGGCAACCGGTGCTGTGTGATTGGGCGATTTGTCGCGATTCATACTCGCCCGTTCAGCATCGGCAAGATAGTCCGGACCACTTGAATCGCTGCCGGCCCCATGATCACCATGATGATCGACGGAAATACGCAGACGACCAGCGGGAACAGCATTTTTGTTGGAATCTTGGCAGCCATTTCCTCGGCACGCATCTGCCGCTTATGGCGCAAATCGTCGGAGAACACCCGCAGAGATGCGCCGATGCTGGTTCCGAACTTGTCGGCCTGGGTCAGCATGGTGGCAAAGGTACCGATTTCCTCGACACCAGTTCGCAGCGCAAGGTTGTGCAGCGATTTTTCCCGGGTGCCGCCTGCCCTCATTTCGAGGTTGGTCAGATGCAGCTCTTCTGCCAGGGCGATACTGGTAACTTTCATTTCGTCAGCGACCTTATTTAATCCGGCATCCAAGCCCAAACCGGCCTCTACGCAAACGAGCATCAAATCCGCCGCATCCGCAAAATTCTCAAATATCTCCCGTTTTCTGTTCCTGATTTTCCAGTAAAGAACAAGATTGGGCAAATAGCAGCCGATCAAGGCGGCCAGCGCAAGGTACATAAGGAACGTCAGTCCTCCGAACTGGCTGGTTGCGCGCAGCGCCAGGAATGCGATTCCCGCAAATGCAAGAGGGAGCAAGGTCTTTGCCCCGAAATAGATCAGCGACGCATCGCTGTTCCGGATCCCCGCCTGAAGGAATTTTATTCTGAGCGGCGATGTGTCCCAATTCCCTTTCGGCGAGGATAACTTCGCAAAAGGGCCGACGATGCCGACCATGGTTTCTGTCCAGTGCGATTCTTTCACTGGATTGGCATGATTGGACATGGATAGCAGCCGCTGTTGCGTTTTGCTTGGCGTCAGCCAGAAAAACAATCCTGTCAGTCCCAGTGTTACGGAAATAAATACGAGTGCGGAAAGTATCAGCATTTCTATCTCCTTGCCTCTATACCCGAATTCTGATGATTTTCCGCATGATAAAAATGCCGAAAGCCATCAGGATAAGCATGTACTTGATAATCGCAATGCCGATCGGGTCGGTCCACAAACGGGACATGAACTCCGGATTCACCAGGTTCATGACTGCCGCCAATGCGAATGGCATGACGCCCAGAACCCAGGCCGACAAGCGCCCCTCCGATGACAGTACCTTTATCTTGGAGCCGAATTTCAATCGCTCCCGAATCAACCGGCTCAGATTTCCGAGTACCTCGGTCAGGTTCCCGCCCGAGTCGCGTTGAATCAAAACCGCGACGATGAAGTAGCGCAGATCGGTGATCGGTACGCGTTCGCTCAGATTCATCAGCGCTTGCTGCAGCGATACGCCGAAATTGACCTCATCGCTCACGATACGAAACTCATTCGCGATCGGCTCGACCATTTCTTCTCCGATCATTTGCAGGCCTGACGAAAATGCATGCCCGGAACGCAGTGCCCTGGTCAAGAGATCGAGGGCGTCGGGGAGTTGCTGTTGAATCCGCGCCAAACGCCGCCTCCGTTTATGGTGCACGTAAAGCAGAGGCGTGACGGCCAAGGCAGCGCCGCCTATCCAGCCCAGTAACATGGTCTGATGAGCAAGGGCGGTGAGCAGCAGGTAGCCAATGACACCCAATGCCGCGCACGCAAGCAGCAGCCTGGATACGGTCCAGTTCAGGCCCGCCTGGAAGATGACTTTATCCAGCTTGTGCGCCCTTGGCAGGCTCAACAAAAGACGGTCCAGCGCCGGCACTTCGCTCAGCATTCGCTGCTTCAACAGCTGCGCCTGATGGGTGTTGTCGAGCGAAGCGGATAAGGCCTGCAACCGCTTCTC
The DNA here is from genome assembly GCA_036675035.1 of Oxalobacteraceae bacterium. Classification (GTDB taxonomy): domain Bacteria; phylum Pseudomonadota; class Gammaproteobacteria; order Burkholderiales; family Burkholderiaceae_D; genus MESE01. The sequence goes on along the minus strand of JAKFFO010000228.1, from coordinate 26,514 downwards.
AATGTTTTTTGCGGCCGGGCCCTTATATGATTTCCATATCATGTAGAGGCCCTTCAGCAGCAGAAGCACGGATACGAAAACCAGCGCCACCATGATGGGGAAGGAGTTGCCTCCAATGATAGATTGCAGCATGACCGCGTCTCCCTCTACTGGTAATGTTTGGCGGGATCGAACATCGCATCCGGCAAGGCCACGCCGAACGATCGCAGCCGGTCGGCGAATTTCGGCCTTACGCCGGTTGCATGGAAATGGCCTTGTACATTGCCGTCATCGCCGACGCCGCTTTGTCTGAATGCGAAGATTTCCTGCATGGTGATGATGTCGCCTTCCATGCCGGTGATCTCCTGGATGCTGGTAATCTTCCGCTTGCCGTCGATCAGTCTCAGTACCTGGATAATGACGGTAATGGCCGACGCGATTTGCTGGCGCGCCGCCTTGTGCGGGAGATTGAGATTCGCCATGCCGATCATGTTTTCGAGCCTGGATAATGCATCGCGCGGCGTATTGGCATGGATTGTCGTGAGCGAGCCTTCATGGCCGGTGTTCATCGCCTGCAGCATATCGACTGCTTCCGCGCCCCGTACCTCGCCGATTACAATCCGGTCGGGCCGCATCCGAAGCGCATTCCGTACCAGCGCACGCTGGGTGATTTCACCTTTCCCTTCGATATTCATCGGCCGCGTTTCCATGCGCACCACATGCGGTTGCTGCATTTGAAGTTCTGCGGCATCCTCGATCGTGACGATGCGCTCAGATACGGGAATGTATCCGGACAGGATGTTGAGCAAGGTCGTCTTGCCCGCGCCGGTACCACCCGAAATAAGAATATTGATTTTTGCCTTGCTCAGACCTTCGAGCATGAGCGCCATTTCAGGCGTCAGGCTCTTGAGATCGTCTACCAGGTTTTCCATCCTGAGCGGAATATGCGCGAATCGGCGAATCGACATCATCGGCCCGTCCAGCGCTACCGGCGGAATCACTGCATTGACGCGGGAGCCGTCCGGCAACCTGGCATCGACCATCGGGCTGGACTCATCGATCCGCCGGCCAACCAGTGAAACGATCTTGTCGATGATCCGCAGCAGATGCTTTTCATCCGTGAAGGTGACATTGGTAAGCTCCAGCCGCCCCCGGCGCTCCACGTAGATCTGATGGTAAGAGTTGACCAGGATATCGGAGACGGCCGGGTCGGCCATCAGCAATTCAAGCGGCCCGAACCCGAGCATTTCATGCTGAATGTCGCGGATAAGAGAGCGGCGTTCTATATCGTTGACGGCCGCCTGATCTTCGTTGAGAAGGCGTTCGACCATGGCGGAAATTTCATGGCGCAATGTTTCCGGCGCCAGCGTTTCCAGCGCAGCCAGGTCGAATTTGTCCAGCAGCTTCAGATGGATGCGTCCCTTCAATAGTTTATACGCTTCGCTTGCACCCTGTAGTTCCTGCCGAGCGGCCGGTACTATCGCGGCGGCGTTCAATTTTTCTCGAAAAGACATTTGGTCTATGCTCCGTTTTAACTTTCCGGTTCACGCTTCGGTTCCATACGCTGCATGCAGCACGGTCTACGCCCGCTTGAACAGGCGCCCGAACAGTCCGCGGCTTTCTTCCGGCTTCGGACTCAGCGATAGCGCGAACTCCGCGAGGTACCTGGAAACCGGGTTCGATCGTGCCGTCTCAAGCAGTGGATTGCCATGGTTGATTGATGCATTGACTTCTTTATACGAATTGGGAACGGTAAGCAGGCTTGCGGTGCCGAGCGAACGCCGCATGTCGTCAAGTCCGATTTCACGGCCTTTCTCGAATCGATTGGCAATCAGTTCGATCTTGTCCATCGAATAGCCAAGCGATCTGAATACGGCGAGCAGCTTGGTGGCATTTCGCAGATAGGGCAGACCTGCCTGCAACACCGGAAAAATCCGGTTGGCACGATCCAGTGCACGGATCGAGAGCGTGTCCAGCGTGCGCCCGATGTCGAGCAATATGAAGTCGTACTGCGTTATGGCCAGATTGAGAATGGCATCGATATGTTCCGGCTTGATTTCCATCGATTGCGAAGGGTCTTCGGGCGCGGCGAGTATGCTGTAGTTCGGTGCAATCCTAACCGTACTGGCTGCAAGGAACGAAGCATCCAGCCTGCGGATGTCGTGCGCAATGTCGGCCAGTGTCGAGACCGGCTTGCCATCATGGACGAAAGACAGCGCATCGCCGAATTGCAGGTTCAGATCGATCAGCAGGACCGTTTTGGTTTCGGCCAGTTGATATGCGAGATTGGTAGCAAGGAACGTGGCGCCGCTGCCGCCCTTGCACGATATGAACGCCAGTATTTTTCCCGGCGATGCGACATGGCCGCCAGCAAGCTTGGCGGCGATGCGGCTTATCGCTGCTTCCAGCGCTGCCGCACTGACGGGAGACGGAAGCACTTCCCGTACTCCGGCACGCATCGAGTTGATCAGGAATTCCGGTGTATTGGTCGCGCAGAGAAGAATCACTGCGACTTTTGGATGATGGGTCGTGATGTACTCGACCTGGTTGAGTTCAGCGGGGTCGCAGCACATTCCTTCCACCAGCAGAATGTCCGGCTGTTCTTCTTCCGCGACCGCGCGCATCCTGCTTTTCCCGCCATCGATCATGATGACGGAGTGGGAACCGGCCTCAAGTACGCGTCCCATCTCTTGCAAGTTGTTTCTGTTCGGAGAGATCAAGGCGATCTTCATGTTTGCATTTCCCGGCTGAGTTAAAGACAAATTGCACCGCTGTTGGGGTCTTGCCGCATGACCTCCCTCGGCAGATAAGTGGAGAAGGTCGGCATCGGGATTGCGGCAAGCGCTGCAATTCCGGCGATAGGAGAAATCCATTGATAATCGAGAGAGGTAATCGTCACCGTCACTCCTGCGCAGTTGGCGGGCCCGCAAACCGGAACGCCTGGATCATTCGAGGTCCATGTCACGTTAACGGCCGCGATCTGGGGCAGGAGCGCCTGCATCTTCGCGAGGACCGTGGCCGCATTGCCTGTATCGTCACAAACCACCGCGTAGCGGGCGCCGGCGCGTGTTGCTTCGTTGGCGGCATTCCAGGTAAACAGCATGCGGCTGAAGTCGGTTATTCCCAAAAGAAAAGTCAGGAAAACCAGCAGCGCCAGCGCGAACTCGACGGTGGCGGCACCGGATTGCGGTTTGCTCATGATGGTGCTCGCATGGTTGCGCTAATGTCGCCGTAGTCAATGCCGCCGTTGGCGTCCCCGAACGCAATACCGAACACGCTACCGAACAATGGCTGGAAACTGTACCCGCGTACCGTTATCGTCACCGTATTGATCGCCGGAATCGAGCCGCTCGGCTGCCAGGTCGGCGCCAGCACATGTGACGCATTGAGCCCGATGACCAATGGCGGCCCGCTTCCGGCGAGGTTGCCGTGCACTATCAGATTCTGCGCTTCGGCAAAGCCGGTGCCGGGAGTCTGCACCGACAGATAGCGCACTGCATCCCTTACTGATTTTGTAATCGTGTTGTACTGATACATCGCGCGGCCGAATTCCGTCGTGATAAAGGTCAGTAACAATAGAAGCGGAAGTATCAGCGCCAGCTCGATCAAGGCCGCGCCACGTTGTGGGGTTCTCATGTTGTTCCTCATCGAACCAGAACAGGAACCAGCGGACCGGCGGAGCCGCCCGGTAATCCGCTTGTTGTACAGGGACTGGCGGGATCGCTCGCATTGCCGATGTACTCCAGTTGCACATCGACCGCCATCGGAATGCTGAGCGGCTGGAGCATCAGCATGCATGCATAATCGATCACCTGGGAGGCGCCATTGATCACCGGCACGGTAACGATTCTCCGGTTGCTGCCGTACTGCCTGTGTCCACCGGTCGTATCTCCGGGGGCGGCTAATTTCTGAAAGCTGTTCAGCGTCAACCCGGTGATCGATTGGCAGCTGTTCGCGCCACGCACCGCAGTCCCGGTGTCGGCGCAGGACGCGAACGCCAGGCGCTTGGCGGTGAAGTCGCCATAGGCGTTCTGCTGGCTTGGCCAGTTGTTGGCGGTGTACGCGTATCCAGTGAAGTCAGGGCGGTTGATGCTTGGATCACCATCCGGACTGTTCTTGTATATACCGAACCGGTAATTCCACGCGTCGGCTACGGATGCCTGGACGCCGGGCGTGCCCAAGGTATCGCCAACCTCGGTTCCGCAGTGCCCGTTCAGTTCGGCTTCGGTCTCCGATGCACTGTTGGATCCGTCCAGATTGGCCCAACCGATTTCTCCGCCTGCGGCTGCATTCTGCGCCATGATCAGCTTCACCCATTCGCCGGCGGCAAAGCCATAATCCGGCGCCATGCTACCGGGTTTCGGTTTGAGCGCCACCGGAACCGGGCAGGTGGACTGCGCACTGGCTCGGGTCGCGACTGCGAATGTCGACACATTGTTGGTATTCGAGTACGCCGGATCGGCGCCGGAGAACGCACCCATCGCATGCAACAGCCACATCTGGATTGCCGGTTGCGTGTGCTGGCATTGGGCGTACTTCGCAAGCGCCGGAACTGCGGTTATTCCATATGCGGCGTCCCTGAACGAAATATCCGCGTCGATGATATTGCCCTGGCCGCTCCAAGACGTGGACTGAAAGTTGACGTTATTCAGATTGCCGGCAGATCGTCCGGCGCTTCTGGCGCGCGCGATTGCATCGGACTGACCATCGAGTTCCTGTGCTGCCGCCAGCGCGCAGCTATCCATCGCGGTTTGCAATTCTGTTTTTACGATAAACAGGTGGCCGAAATCCAGCGCAATGCCCATGAATCCCAGCAGAAAGAGCATAACGAGCGCCACGGTAACAATGATGCTCCCACCCTGGCGATGGCGGCCTGCAACGCAGTACATGGGAACTCCTTTCTATTTCAAATCAAGCGGAAGCAGATGAAGCTTGCGCTTCGTTACTGGAATCAAACGCAGACCGAAGTCGTCAGACAAGTGGATATGCGTCCGATGAAATTGCCGAAGCTTGCACCGAGCGTGAGTGGCTGGAGCGCCAGCGCCAAGCCGATCGAGACCACTGCAATGATCAGTGCGTACTCCACGACCTGCGCGCCGTCTTCTTCGTTAAGAAATTCAGTGAACATGACCGTTTCCTTGATGGCGTCCGAAGCCGGAAGATAAAGGTAGAACTGAAATAAGGTGTTGCAATTCATCTGTGCACTGCGCAATTTGGCAGTGGTGTAGCGGCCCGTTCAGACCACGAAACCACTGCCGTTTTCCAATGCCGCGCCCCGTCAGATGCAAACTGCTGTGGTCAGACAGGTGGTGACCCGGGTGATGAAAGTTGTGAATCCACCGCCGGCGGCTGTCAGCGCCTGAAGTGCGATCACCAGAGCGATCGATACCACGGCGATGATCAGCGCGTATTCGACGACTTGCGCGCCATCTTCGTCCTTGGCAAAGGATCGGGAAAAATCATTAACTGCATTGAGAAGCTTGTTCATTTGCGTTACCTTTTCAAGTTGAATGTGAATTGAAACTTACGACATCGATACTGCACAGGCACTACCTACTTCTGCTACATCGCTACACGAAATCGACACTTCTTCGGCGCTTTGCGCTCATTGACGCAACGACCAACGACGCGATCGGCGAAATGCTGCAACGCTATTTACCGCTGCCAATCGCACCGCCGATATTGATCACATTGACCACTGGCGGCGGTGCCTTGAACGTTCCCTGATAGAGCGTTACCGCCTCTTTCGCGGATCTGCCGTCCATGCCCGCCACCTGGTCAGGGTTCTTGCCGGCATCGGGGTTGATGGTCATCTTGAGCTTGGCTTCACGCACCGCGTTGCCGAACCTGGCGTCGTAGTGGGGCGTCACGCTTGCGCAACCTCCGGTCAGGCAGAGCAGCAGGGCAATTGCAGGCTTGTTCATGATCTTCCTTTACATGACTGGAATGGGGGCGACACGCACCGGGGTAGGGGGCGGCACTGCGTGTTCCAGGCTACCGTTGAAGTAAACTTCGCCACGGGTAGGGACTACGTGATTGTCGGTCGGCAGCATCGGTGCTTGCGCCAGCGGCTTGACCAGGCGCGGCGTAATCACGAACAGCAATTCGGTCTGGTCGTTCTGGAATTCGGAGCTGCGGAACAGCGTGCCGAACACCGGCACCTCGCCTAATCCGGGATACCGCTTGATGGTTTCCGTGAAATTATTCTTGATCAGGCCGGCGATCACGAAGCTTTGCCCATCGTGGAGCTGCACGGTTGTGTCGGCGCGCCGGACCGTCAGCGACGGCAATATCGATGTCACGCCGCCAACCGTTGTGAAAGGTGATCCGGTCTGTGCCAGATCCGATACTTCGGACACCATTTTCAGATTGATCCGCGTACCGTCCAGCACGGTCGGAGTAAATTTGACGCCGATACCGAATTCTTTCTCTTCCAGCGTAATGGTCGGGATTCCGCCGTTGCTGGTTTTCGATACCGGAATGAATATTCTGCCGCCTGACAGGAAGCTGGCATTCTGTCCGCTGATGGCCATGATGTTGGGCTCCGCCAGCACCCGCACCACGCCATCGTCCTTCTGCCCGTCGATACCGACCGAAGTTCTGCCTACTCTCAATGCCTCGACGAATCCACCGCCATTGCTCAGGAAGTCGGAAATCAGCGAATAGGTATCCGCACCTCCATTGCTTGTTCGACGGATGCCGACTCTCGAACCAAGCCTGTCAAGCAGTGTCTTGCTGACTTCGGCGATTTTCACTTCGAGCATCACTTGCTGCGGTGTCATGATGCGCAGCATGTTGACCACCTTCTTGCCGTCACCATAGGAAGTGGCAAGGCTCATCACCTGATCCAGCTTGATGGCATCGCTGACTTTGCCTGTCAGCACGAATGCGTTTTCCGCTCCTTTTACCTTGATCCCTGTTTCATCCGGCATCAACTCGGCCAGCTTGGCCTGCAGCGCGCCCGGATCGATCGTCACAATGATGTCCTTGACCACGCAGCGCCCGTCCGAGCTCTGCAGGACCACGTTCATCGATCCGGCTTTCTTCCCCAGGAAGAAAAGCTCCCTCGGGCTGAGAAGCGTAATGTCGACATCCGCGACTCCATCCGAGCCGTCCTGCGCGGCTGATGCGGCCGACGCCGAATTCGCCGATGCTGGAGATCCGCTCCTGTCTTCGGCGCCGATCGGCTTGCCCGCGCGATTGGACGAATAGCCGCCGACCACCATGCGGGAAGCAGGAACGTCCAGCCTGATCACACTCGACTTCCCAAGGGATATCAGAGTTGGCGGATCGACGGTAACGGAGGTGCAGGGCTTCAGCGCAGAAGCAGACCGCGATGGCTGACGACGCGCAGTCCGCGTAGCCGTAGTTGCCGCTCGCGGCTGATTTGCAACGGCTTTGTTCTCGGCTGAAGGCTGCGTTGTATCAGCCTCGGTCGCGGCAAAACATTGGCTGCTGAAGGCCAGTGCGATGAGCGCCGTTAAACGTGCATAGTTGTTCCCCACTTGCATGCCCCCTGAATTGTCCCGGTTAAAAAGTTGCCGCATTATTTTTCTCGAAGCAGTTAAGCGTCCGGGTTCCGTTCTGAATCACTTCGACGCAATCCCGTGCCGGTAAAGGAGCCGGCTTTTTTCGTAGCACGACAGATTTGGTGATTGCGGCTGGCACGGGTAAAGGCTGCTTTCCTCCGAACAACTGGCGCTTGGTCACGCCTGCCGTAGCAACTGTCTCCTTGTCCACCTGATTTCTCAGCACCAGCGAAAGCGTTCCGACACTGCGCGCCAGATCGAGCTTTTCCGAGTCTTCCAGGGATAACTCAAGCGTGACGGCGCTGACGACCTTGGGTTTGGTATCGTCTCGTCCCGCTTCCTGGGCCACCGCCAGTACCAGCACATGCTCCAGCACAGTTTTGCTAATCTGCCGCCCTTCTTCGCCTTTGGCATTGTCCTGCTGCGCATTGACCATCACGTCGACATAGTTGCCAGGCAGCGCGAATCCGGCGACGCCGACCACATCGTTGACTCTCACCGTCATTGCCCGTTTTCCTTCCGCGATCACCGCAGAAAGGCCTCCCTTGGTTCCCGGCGGAGCGAGTTTGCCTTCGAGAACAGCTTCGCCGCGCAGCACGCTAACTTTGACCACGCGATCCTGAAGATTTTTGATCTCATTGAACGTCCCGGCCGGAATGGAGCCGCTCGGCCAGTCCACTTCGGACAACATCTGCGGGGTGATCTTGCTGCCGAGTTCGATATCGACTGCAGCGACCACGACCTTGTTGGATGCGATGCTGCCTTGCTGCGACACCCAACCAGCTGCATATACCGCGGCGACCAGGCCGGTGATTAGCGCGAGGAATAACAATCCGACTGCCTTGATGTTTTTCATTTCGGACCCCGAGAGTGAATGTTGGGATATTTATGCATAACCGAGCTGGCTTGCCAGTACGTACCCCATTGTCCCGATGCCGATGCTGACGCCATAAGGCAGTTTCCCGATCGATTTTGCAGTCTCCATTCGGGCGTCTGGCCTTACGCCGCTGATTGCCGAGAGCGCCATGGCCTGGGTGATGTCTTTAATATTGATCAGCATGCGTCGCAATGCGTTGTTGAACAATGCAAATGCCAGTGCCGCGATGCCGCCTGCGATAAAGGTAAAAATCGCGGCAAAGAATGTGTCCGTAATGCCGAGGAACGCGCCTGTCATCGCCATCAGCTTTACGTCGCCGGCGCCCATCGCTCTTAGCGCATAAAGCGGCAGCATGATCAGGAAGCCGAGCGCGAGGCCGCCAAATGCCCACAAGAAACCGGAATAATGTGGAAAGGGAATCACCGTGTTGTACAGCAAGCCGAATGCCATGCCGCTGAACGTCAGCCAGTTCGGAATCTTGTAGGTGCGGTAGTCGATCACTGCCGCAACAAGAAGCAGGGTAAACAAGACTGCCGTACGCGGTACGCTTAGAATCGAAGCGATTAGCTGGAACATTGAGTTGAATTCGTTCATGGCGTAGCTGTGGTTCCGTATCAAGAACCAAAATCTGAAGAATGACGGCATTTCGCCGGATCAGCTTCTGGCTGGTCTCTCATATGTTCTTTCGAAACGCCAGGACGGCAAGAATGCAGACGACGGCGATGAGCAGTCCGACTAGCGCGTATTCCATATTCGACGCAGCGGATTCTTCCTTCAAAAAATGTGCGAAAGCATGCGACAGAGGCTCGGCTAATCGCATATTTTTCTCCAGGGTGGTTTTTCATGAAGTGGCTCTGTCTGTATCAATTCGGTTGTAACGATTACGGGCTTGAATTGATTATAGAAACGCGCAATAAGGGGTACATGAGCGTTGTGTCCTTATTTTTGTAGGACAAACTGCCTCTTTTTTGCCGAGCTTGTAGGACAAATGAACCGGGTGCGTTTCGTATTGCAAGGGAGGGGCGATGTCTGTCAACGATATTGCCGCTCTTGCGGCGGCGGAATCGCTAACATTGCGCCTGCAATTCCGGTGAATTGCAGGCGGCGAGCTTTTGAGGTATCGCCTGCGCGCGAGACGGAAAAACAGATCCTCGAACGCATCCGGCGAAGTTTGCGCCAGCAGGACTATATCGCAATGGTTTTCCAGAAAATCCCAATCGCCTGAACATGGACCTGATCGTCGCTCTGGAAAATGCGCTTGGCCAAGATTCGCTGTTACTGGTTTACCAGCCGAAGGTCGACCTGCGCTCAATGCTCGCAGCAGGCATCGAGGCGCTGGTCCGGCTGCCGGCGGGACTGGAACGAGGCATGACGCCGACGATGCTGGTCGGAATCGCCGAGGAATTCGGCATGGCGCAGCAGCTGACGCGGTATGTGTTGCAAGCCGCGCTAGGCGAGCATGCCGCTAATTTGGCGCCGTGCCGCATCGACAAGGTATGGATAAATCTGTCTGCGAAGATGCCGAATGACGCGAATCTTCCGGAATTTTTAATGCAGGCGCTGGAGATATGGGGCGCAAGGCCTGAGGTATTGGCGCTGGAAATTATCGAAAGCGTTTTGATAACCGATATCGATCAGTCGGTTGCGACGCTCGATCATTTGCTTCGCCTCGGTTTTTCGCCGGCAATGGATGTTTCTGAAACCGGCCATTCCTCTCTGGCTTGCCTTCGGCGTCTGCCGATCAAGGCGCTGAAGACCGATAAGACATTCGTCAAGCACATGGCAATCGGCATGGCTGATCGGCAAATCGTTCAAACGATTATCGACTTGTCCCACAAATCCAAGTTACAGGGGGCGCCGAAGGAGCTGAAGATTTGCCGACGCTGGCCCTATTGAAAGAGATGACGTGCGATCAGGTACAAGGCCTCATTTTTGAGAAGAGCATGGCCGCCCACATGCTCGCAGATGGGCCACGGGACTTCGATATGAAGTACCAGACAAAGCACCAGGCGCCTGAATCGCCATAAAACATCAAATGCTTGACCGCTTCACCGATTTGTTTCGATCCGGCTAATTGCCTTCCATTCTCCTTTGACGTCTTTTGTCAGCCAGATAAGAAACGGCGTCGCGCCGTATATGCGGCGCTTGGACGAATCACCCCGGATTTGCTGCACTGGACGACCCTGACACGCCGGCAGCTGCCTTCGGCTTGCCCTGGACGTTGCTCAACCGGTATTTCGTTCGTCGATCGCCCATCAGGTCACGTAATTCACGAACGCTCATTTGACTGACTTCATGCATGCGGATCAGCATCGAAGCGCCGACCGGCAAACTCCTGTGCCGGATCTTGCTGATTACCGGAGGCGCGACTTCCAGAGCGCGACACAAGGCCGCATCGTTTTTCAGATTCAGTCGTTCGATTAATACATCGAGCAAATGATTCGGATTGTAAGACTCCTGACTGGTGAGGGTATGCTGTGTCATGATGCCTCTCTTTCAGTAATTGAATACAGAATGATTTCTTGTTCTCAATTATTGACACGAGCTTTTGCGCATAATTCCTTGCTAACGCTCATCGATTTGATTTTAATCAATGATTGTTTGTCAAATAAATCGACCAAGGTATATAGGCACGGATTACCCGGGTTAATATTATTCTCAGGCATTATTATTCGAGCTTTTCCTGCGCTTTAAGGCTTCTTGCCGCGCCAGCTTCGCCTTGTCCGCTTAGCTTGCCCGCAAAGCTGCCGGGCAACAACAACGTAATCCAGTGAATAGAAAGAGATCGCCATATGCTCAAGTTAATTCTCTCGATAAGCTTTTGTGTCATCAGCGTATCTGCGCAAGCGGCCGGCATGGGAGAAGTATTCGGTGCGCTAATGAGCAAATCGGGAGCCGCCAATTCGGACCAGGCAGTCGATGAAGTGCTTGCCAAGATGAGTGTGCGGATGAACAAAAAATTACCTGTGAGCGTCGATAAGGACACGCGTCTGGACCGCGTTAGCGCCGTTCCGGGCCAGCATTTCATTTATCACTACACCTTGGTAAATCTCGGTGCCAACGATGTCAATACCGATACATTTCATAAGAAGTTCAAGCCGCGGCTCAAAGACCGCTTATGTGGCAGCACCGAAATGCAGAATTTTTTAAAAAATGGCGTCAGCATTTCCTACCTGTACAAAGGCAAGGATGGAGCCCCGATCGGCGGCGCCAAATTTGCACCGAGCGATTGCGGTTACAACTAGCGGCATTGCGTCACATCCGCATGCGGCGCTACCCGGCATTTTTCTGATAATCCAAAAATGACGGCGCTGATCAGCCGGGTTGATAGCGGCCATTGAAGTCGCTCAGTATTGGAGATACAGGAAGTGCAAAATCGGAAACGGCAATTTGTTTTCCTTTGGCATCATTTCTTGCGTCTGCGCAAAGAGGCAGTTTGGAACTCGATTAAAGTTTTGTAAACCTTCAATGTGAAACGAAGGCTTACCTGTCCGCGAATGCGCAGGCAGGGCTTGTTCCCATTAGTGGCCCAGTGGGCTTGACGATTGGCGTTTCTGTCAATCGGCGACCGACATTTTTTGCGATGATGCCTATGCCAGTGAAGCCCCGTTCCGCGTTTTCCAGTCTATTTAATTACTACCGCATTTTCCGGGTTCATTCTGGCCGGATTAAATCCCTGTACTTTGCATGCCGACTTACGCTGTAGTTCTGAATTGCCGGCGGATATTAAGCGGGCATGACCAAGATGCGGATCGCAGTGGAATCGATTGAATCCATTTCGTCAGTGAGATGACGGAATCGCTATCGGAACGCGTTGAATTTCTGCAGATCCGCAGGCGTATTGATATTTTCAAACGCCGGTTCGTGCGCAAAATGCACTTCGGCGACTTTCAGCGTCTCTTGCCACGCTTTGACCTTGCGTCCTCCGCCGGCGATATACCGATTCAAATTTTCAAGTAACGACACTTCAAGCAGGCAAAACACCGGGTGCGACATTTTTTGATCGCAGGTTCCGGTTACCGCAACCGCTATATCCGCATCGTGCGCGGTCAAGCCCTCGCCGAGTGCAGCCACCAGATCAATCGGCATGAAGGGCGTATCGCAAGGCGACGTGGCCAGATACCTGGTGCTGCAATGTCTCAGCGCAACTTGGATGCCGGCCAATGGCCCGGAAAAATCCTGCACCTCGTCCGGTAACACTGGAACTCCGAACGCCTCGTACGCGACGATATTCCGGTTGGCGTTGATCATCACGGCGCCTACCTGGGGCGCAAGCCGTGCCAGGACATGCGATACCAGCGGTTTTCCGTGGAGTAGTTGCAGCCCTTTATCCGCTTCACCCATTCTCGCGCCGCGGCCGCCGGCCAGAATCGCTCCGGTAATTTGACTAATCTCCATCGGCATAGAAAAAATAAAGTTGATGCCGGGAGTCTATCTCATGCAAGGCACGACGGGGCGCAATGCGCAGTCCGACCATTCAGCTGAAAGGGTCATTTATCGACACGTCGGCAGCGAGACAAGCGGCAATATTCAGCGCCGCCGCAAATCTGTGAAGAGCCATGCACTGATTTGGTTTAGACTTATTGCCATATCGATCGGGAGAAGCAATGAGCATTACATCGGAAACCGTTAAAACAGCACTGTCGCAAGTCATCGACCCGAATACCGGAAAAGATTTGGTATCCGGCAAGTCGGCAAAGAACATCCAGCTCGACGGCGCCGATATCAGCGTCGACATCGAGCTCGGTTATCCCGCGAATAGCCAGATCGATGCGATGCGCGATCGCGTAAGCAAGGCGATTTGCGGGATTGCGGGAGCGGGCAAGGTGCATATCAATGTGTATTCAAAAATCGTCGCTCACGCAGCGCAGCGTGGCGTCAAGCTGATGCCGACAGTGAAAAACATCATCGCGGTAGCATCCGGTAAAGGCGGTGTCGGAAAATCGACTACGGCAGTCAACCTTGCATTGGCGCTGGCGGCCGAAGGCGCAAGGGTGGGGATACTGGATGCCGATATTTACGGTCCCTCGCAGCCGATGATGATGGGCATTTCCGGGCGCCCGGAAACAACCGACGGCAAGACCATGGAACCGCTGGAGAACTACGGCGTGCAGGTCTCCAGCATCGGTTTTCTGATCAATCAGGATGAGCCGATGGTATGGCGCGGCCCGATGGTGACGCAGGCATTGCAGCAATTGCTGGAGCAAACCAACTGGCGTGAACTGGATTACCTGATTGTCGATATGCCGCCCGGCACCGGCGACATTCAGCTGACGCTGTCGCAAAAGGTCCCTGTGACCGGCGCCGTGATCGTCACCACGCCGCAGGATATCGCGCTGCTTGATGCGCGCAAGGGACTCAAGATGTTTGAAAAGGTCGGGATCCCGATTCTCGGCATCGTCGAAAACATGAGCATGCATATTTGCTCCAACTGCGGACACGCGGAGCCGATATTTGGACAGGGCGGCGGAGAAAAAATGTGTGGCGAATACGGTGTCGAATTCCTCGGCGCCTTGCCATTGACCATGTCGATCCGCGAGCAGACCGACTCGGGAAGACCAACCGTGGTTGCCGAACCGGATGGCAAGGTGGCGGATATTTACAAGGAAATCGCGCGCAAGGTTGCGGTCAAGATCGCCGAAAAAGCCAAGGATATGTCGAGTAAGTTTCCAAACATCGTTATCAAGAATGATTGATCGTTGGCTCTTGCCCTGAAAGAACTACGATGTGCGGCGTTTGCGCAACTGCTCGATGACCAGTGATGCCTGCAACTCCGCTAATGCATATTGCGCTTTTTGCCAATTGCTCCGAAGCTGCACCAACGAATCCTGCATCATCCTGAATGCAAGCAGCATCGATTCAAGCGGATTGGCCGCCGCTTCCCGGGTGACCTCGATGCGTTTGAGAACCAGTTCCAGCGCGGGCCGCTGAGCCTGCGGCGCATGTGCGACGGCATCGCGCAGCAGATGCTTTCGAAATTCTTCGAACGCTTCCGGATCTTCCTTGTAAAGTGCGACCAGCGAATCGAAATCGGGGAGGCGAATACCTAAGCTCATTTGCAGCTCCATGTCGTGTGCTTGGCTTTAGATATACCCGGTTAATTTCTCCGCGTTCTTGTGTCCGCTCAAATCGAGCGCAAGGCTGCGCTGTTTGGGCTCAATCAGTTCATTCTCACCTTGCTGATCCGGAGGATGAATCGATAAGAGAAGAGAGTGCCGACACGAGCGCCGCGCATTGTTGATCCGTACCAATGGTTATACGGAGAAACTGTTCAATCCGCGGCAGCCGGAAATGACGAACGATGATATTTTTGGCTCGTAACTGCGCTGCCGTTTGCGCAGCATCATGACTCGGATGCCGAATCAAAATGAAATTCGCGGCCGACGGCAACACCGAAAAACCAAGAACTTCAAGACTTCGGACCAGTGCTTCGCGGGTCGTGATGATTGCTGCGCGCGTGGATTGGAAATGGGCCTCATCGGTGAATGCGGCGACGGCGCCTGCAATCGCAATCCGGTCCAGCGGATAGGAATTGAAACTGTTCTTGACGCGATCGAGCGCTTCGATCAGATCAGGATGCCCGAGCGCGAATCCGACCCGCAAACCAGCCAGCGAACGCGATTTCGACAAGGTTTGAACCACCAGCAAATTGGGAAACCGTTCAATCAGCGGAATCGCGGTCTGGCCTCCGAAGTCGATATAAGCCTCGTCGACGACAACCACCGAGTCCCGATTCGCAGCGACGATTTTCTCGATCGCTTCCAGCGGCAGCAGGCATCCGGTCGGTGCATTCGGGTTGGGAAATATGATGCCGCCGTTCGGCTGCAGATACGTGCCGGCGTCGATACTGAAATCCTGCGCTAGCGGTATGGTGTTGTACTCGATTTGATACAGGCCGCAATACACCGGGTAAAAGCTGTAGCTGATATCCGGGAACAGCACCGGACGATCGTGCTTGAGCAGCCCGAGAAAAACATGTGCCAGCACTTCGTCGGAACCGTTCCCGACAAACACCTGGGGTACCGATACGCCGTAATATCCGGCAATTGCCTGCTTCAGCCGGTCGGCGTTCGGATCCGGGTAAAGGCGCAGCCCAGGACCGATTTCCTGGCGCATCGCCTGCAACGCGATCGGTGAGGGCGGGTACGGATTTTCGTTGGTATTCAGCTTGATCAGGTTGTCGATCTTTGGCTGTTCGCCGGGGACATAAGGCGTCAACCCTTCTACAACGTTGCTCCAGTATTTGCTCATTCAAGGAATCCGAAAAGTGATGATGAAGTTAAGCGATCGATGCAGGGATGCCGCGTGATGTCGCACGCGGCATTCCGGGAATGCGATTTGCTCGAAATCAGGCTGACTTTGAGGCATGCTCATCGCGTAGCGTCGCCTTGATACCGCGTACTGCCTGCCGGATGCGTGCCTCGTTCTCGATCAGCGCGAAACGAACGTAGCCGTCGCCGTACTCGCCGAACCCGACGCCGGGCGACACGCATACCTTGGCCTTTTCCAGCAGTTGTTTGGCAAATTCCAGGGAGCCAAGGTGTTGATATGGCTCGGGTATGCGTGCCCAGATATACATCGATGCTTTCGGAATATCCACCATCCAGCCGGCCTCGTGCAATCCCTTGACCAGCACATCGCGCCGGCGCTGATACTTGGCGCAAATTTCTCTGACGCAGCTCTGGTCGCCTTCGAGTGCGGCAATTGCAGCCACCTGCACCGGTGTAAAACTGCCATAGTCGTGATAGCTCTTGATGCGCGCCAGCGCCGCGACCAGTTCACGGTTGCCCACCATGAAGCCGATGCGCCAACCCGCCATGTTGTAACTCTTGGACATCGTGAAGAATTCGACGGCGACATCGCGTGCGCCAGGAACCTGCATGATGGACGGCGCCTTCCAGCCGTCGAATACGATATCCGCATACGCCAGGTCATGCACCACCAGGATGTTGTGTTCCTTTGCCAGCCGTATCACGCGCTCAAAAAATTCAAGTTCCACGCATTGCGAGGTCGGATTCGACGGAAAGCCCAGAACCATCATTTTCGGTTTCGGATAACTTTCCCGGATCGCGCGCTCCAGCTCGGCAAAAAAATCGATGCCGGGCGTCATCTGTACCGAGCGGATGTCGGCGCCGGCAATCACTGCGCCATAGATATGAATCGGATAGCTCGGATTCGGCACCAGCACGGTATCGCCGCGATCCAGCGTCGCGAGCATCAGGTGGGCGAGCCCTTCCTTGGAGCCGATGGTGACGATCGCTTCGGTGTCCGGATCGATGTCGACTTCAAAACGCTCCTTGTACCAGTGCGAAATCGCGCGGCGCAATCTGGGAATGCCTTTGGATGATGAATATCCGTGCGTATCGGGCCGTTTCGACGCCTCGATCAGCTTTTCAACGATATGTGCCGGTGTGGCGCCGTCGGGATTTCCCATCGACATGTCGATGATATCTTCGCCGCGCCGGCGCGCCGCCATCTTCAATTCGGCGGTAATGTTGAAAACGTAAGGGGGAAGACGATCGATGCGCGAAAACCTGCGCGGAGTTGGGGATGAAGACATGTTTTTCTTTCGCGTAAGCGCCCGGAACCGTCCGAGCGACGTTGGTACGGATCTATCCGATAGACGGAAAAATCGTGCCGAGAATTATTTTATAGAATGACGGGCGCCGACACAATCGGTCAATCGCTGGTCCGGCTAAATTTCGTCGATGCGACTGCGATAGTCGATTACAGCTTACTCGATAAAGCGAGGTATCGAACCGGTCGCGACATAATCGCCTTCGGTCGGATGCGAACTGCGCGTCACTGCGCGGCGTTCTTGAAACAGCGGATGCGCAATTGCTTCATCGGTTCGCAGGATCGGCGTTACACAGCAGTCGGCCGCGGCGAACAACGCGGTCCACGCTTCCATTGTCCGCGCCGCAAAAATCGCGTCCAGCTCGGCCTTGACAGCCATTGCGTCCGCACCGCCGACCTTTTGCCCGTGTGCCCAGTGTTTCTGTTTCAGATCGGGCCGTTCCAGTACATCGCAGCACGCTTCCCAAAACTTCAGTTCAAGCGCGCCGACCGCCATGAAGCGGTCATCTTTTGTCCGATAGACGTTGTAGCAGGGTACGCCGCCGGTCAGCAAGTCGCGGCCGGGCAGCGCCGGCTTGCCGAAATTGTTGACCGCGACCAGCGGCATGATGTTGTGGGCGAATACGGCATCGGTCATCGATACGTCAATGAAGCGCCCCGGTCCACCCATCTTGACACCGACCAGCGCGGCAAGTATGCCTTGCAGCGCGGCTTGCGCTCCACCGAGGAGATCGCCGACCTGCAGGTTGGAAAGTGCCGGCGTGCCGTCCGGGCCGACATTCTGCTCCAGCATGCCGGCATAGCCGGTGTAGTTGATGTCGTGGCCGGCGCGAAGCGCAAACGGGCCGTCGTTCCCATAACCGGAAATCGCGCACATGACCAGCCTGGGATTGCGTCGCTTGAGAATTTCCCATCCGACTCCGAGCTTGTTCATGACACCGGGGCGGAAGCTCTCGACCACGACATCGGCGCTCTCCACCATATCGAGGAACTGATTGCGCTGCGCTTCATTTTTCAAATCCAGCTGAATGAAGCGCTTGCCACGGTTGACTGCCACAAAAAATTGCGAGACCTCATGTCGCACATGCCCCATGGTGCGCGCATAATCTCCGACCTCAGGATCTTCGATCTTGATCACTTCGGCACCCATGTCGGCCAGATGCATGGTTGCCACCGGGCCCGGAAGCAGGCGGGTAAGATCGAGAACACGGATGCCGTGCAGGGGCTTGTCGATTGCCTGGTTCATGGTCGCTTCCTTTGAGATTTGTCTCGATTTTCTTGTGGCGCCGTCACCGGCCGGCTTATGCAGTCAACTGTTCCAGCGCTTCCTGCTGCTCCAGCCATTCCGCTTCAAGCTGCTCAAGTTCTTTTGCATAAAAAGACTGATCGGCAAGGAGCTTCTTCAATTCCTGCTTGTTCTCTTTATCGTAAATTTCAGGCGCGGCCAGTTTCATATCGACCGCAGCCTTTTGCGCAGTGCGCTTGGCGATCTGTTCATCGAGTTTTTTAAGCTTGTTTTCGATCGGCTTCTTGAGCGTCGCCAGCTTTTGCCGCTCTTCGGCATCAGTACGCTTTTGCGCGCGCTTGTCGCTACCCGAGGTAACCGATGCAACCGGCGTCACGACCGGCGCTGCAGTTCCGGAGTTTTTCGCAGTTGATGAAGGCAGCGCGGTATCGGCCGCACCGGTCTTGCCGGCCAGTTTGGTTTTGAACAGCCAGTCGCGATAATCGTCCAGATCGCCGTCGAACGGCTGCAGCTTGCCGTCGGCAACAATGATGAACTGGTCGGTGGTGGCGCGCAGCAGATGCCGGTCATGCGATACAACTACCAACGTGCCTTCGAACTGCGCAAGCGCCATGGTCAGCGCTTCACGCGTTTCGAGATCGAGGTGATTGGTCGGTTCGTCCAGCAGCAGCAGGTTGGGGCGCTGCCAGACGATCAGCGCCAACGCCAGCCGCGCCTTTTCACCGCCCGAGAAAGGCTCGATCTTGCTGGTCACCATCTGGCCGTTGAAATTGAAGCTGCCCAGGAAATTGCGCAATTCCTGCTCGCGCACATTCGGCGCGATACGGCCAAGATGCCATAGCGGAGATTCTTCATGACGCAGCATTTCAACCTGGTGCTGCGCAAAATAGCCGATCGCGAGGCCTTTGCCGAATTGCGTGTCGCCGGTCAACGGCTTGAGTTCGCCGGCAATGGTTTTGATCAGCGTCGACTTGCCGGCGCCGTTCACCCCCAGCAGTCCGATTCGCTGGCCGATCTGCAACGAAAAATTGATGCCCGATACGATCGTTTTTTCAGTAACGCGGTGATCGGTTTCACTTTCGATCCGGTAGCCGGCATTGACGTGTTCCATCACCAGCAGCGGATTGGGCGCGTTCAGCGGTTCGCGAAATTCAAATGAAAATTCCGCCGCCGCACGCAACGGCGCCAGTTCTTCCATTTTCGCCAGTGCCTTCATCCGGCTTTGCGCCTGCCGCGCTTTACTGGCTTGCGCCTTGAACCGATTGATGAATGATTCGAGGTGGGCGCGCTGACGCGCCTGCTTTTCCATGGCACCTTGTGCCAGGATCATTTGCGCCGCACGCTGGCGCTCGAATGACGAATAGTTGCCGGAATAGCGCTTCAGTTTGCGTTCGTCGATATGCACGATCACGTTCACCACGCCATCGAGAAAGTCACGGTCGTGCGAGATGATGATCAGCGTGCCCGGGTAGCGCTTGAGCCAGTCTTCGAGCCAGATGATTGCATCCAGGTCCAGGTGGTTGGTCGGTTCATCCAGCAGCAACAGGTCGGATGGACACATCAGCGCCTGTGCCAAGTTAAGCCGCATGCGCCAGCCGCCGGAAAAGCTCGCCACCGGCTGCTGCATCTGTTCCATCGTGAAGCCGAGGCCGGTCAGCAATTGTTCGCCGCGCGAACGGACGGTGTATGCGTCAGCATCGGCCAGGGCGCTGTACAGCTCGCCGATCAACGTGCCATTGGCCGCACTCTCCGGTTCGCTTTCCAGAAACGCGAGTTCATCTTCCAGGCGGCGCAGCGTGACGTCGCCGTCGATCGCATATTCGAGCGCCGCGCGGTCGAGTGCGGGAGTTTCCTGCGCGACGTAGGCCATGCGCCATTTCGACGGAAAGTCGATTTCGCCCTGATCGGCGTGCAGTTCGCCGCGCAGCAGGCCGAACAGGCTCGATTTTCCGGCGCCGTTCGCTCCGATCAAACCGATCTTGTCGCCGGGATTGAGGGTGACATCGACATTGTCCAACAACGGCTTGATGCCTCGCATGAGGCTGACTTGCTGAAAACGTATCATTACTTGAATTCTTTACTGTTCATCTTGCTGTTCGTTTGTATCGTTTGTAGCGTTTGTTATTTCAATTGATCGGCGGTCAGCAGGAACACCATGTCGTCGCCGGCACTGGTCGACAGCCAGGTCAGCTCCCGATCTGGAAATGCCGCTTCGGCGTGTTTCCGCTCATTGCCGATCTCGACCATCAGGACGCCTTGCCTGGTCAGGCGCTCGCCAGCGCCCGCGACGATCTTGCGTACCAGGTCCATGCCGTCGGTGCCACCCGCCAATGCAATCTGGGGTTCCCGCCGGTACTCTTCCGGCAACTGGCTCATCGATTGCGTGTTGACGTACGGCGGATTGGTGATGATGAGATCGTATTTTTTCTTCGGTAATTTTGCATACAGGTCCGATTCGATCAGGGTGATCCGATCCTGCAGCTCATATTCTTCCACATTGCGTTTTGCGACAGCGAGCGCATCAGGGGAAATATCCACCGCATCGATGTGCGCATTCGGAAACGCATCTGCCAGCATGATCGGCAGGCAACCGGAGCCGGTGCAAAGTTCGAGAATGCCGGTCACCGAATCCGGTTCGGCGACCCAGGGCGCGAATTGTTCGCGGATCAGTTCACTGATAAAGGAGCGCGGCACGATGACACGCTGATCGACATAAAAGCGATAACCGTCCAGCCACGCTTCGCTGGTGATATAGGCTGCCGGAACTCGTTGCGTCGCGCGCTGCTCGATCACGTTCAGGATCGCATCGATTTCTTCCGGCAACAGTGCGGCATCAAGGAAGGGATCCAGCTTGTCGAGCGGCAGCTTGAGCGTGTGCAATACAAGATATGCGGCTTCGTCGAACGCGTTGTTGCTGCCATGGCCGAAATACAGCTTGGCGGCATTGAATCGGCTCACTGCGTAGCGCAGCATGTCGCGCACTGTGGAAAAGGTTTTCGCTGTCATTGGAAAAGCAGGCGGCCGGCGTATCAGCAATTTCTTGCGCCGGTCCAGTCCCGCTGGAAAAGAGAATGAGGGAAAAATAACGGAAAAGAACGCCGTAGTTTACAACAGCAGGTTTTCGAGCGTGCGGCGGTAGATGTTCTTTAGCGGATCAATGAAGCGCAATTCGACATGTTCATCGATTTTATGAATGCTGGCGTTGGGCGGGCCGAACTCGATAACCTGCGGGCAAATCTGCGCAATAAAACGCCCGTCCGATGTGCCGCCGGTGGTCGACAGCTCGGTGTCGAGACCGGTTTCGTCCTTGATGGCTCGTGCCAGCGCTGCGCTCAAGTCGCCGCGCGGCGTCAGGAAGGGCAGACCACCCACCGTCCATTTCAGATCGTAATCAAGACCATGGCGATCGAGAATGTCATGCACGCCTTTTTGCAGTCCCTCCACAGTACTGGCGGTTGAGAACCGGAAGTTGAAATCGATCACGACTTCGCCCGGGATTACATTCGATGCTCCTGTGCCGCCGTGAATATTCGACATTTGCCACGATGTCGGCAGATAATATTCATTGCCGTTGTCCCACGTCTTTTCCACCAGCTCGGCAAGCGCCGGTGCCGCAAGGTGGATCGGATTTTTCGCTAGCTGCGGATACGCGATATGGCCCTGTATGCCCTTGACGGTCAATTTTCCCGACATGGTGCCGCGTCTGCCGTTCTTGATCATGTCGCCGAGCTGATCGAACGAGGTCGGTTCTCCGACGATGCAGTAATCGAGTTGTTCGCCGCGCTGTTTCAACATCTCGCACACAACGACGGTGCCGTCCGTTGCCGGGCCTTCTTCATCGCTGGTAATCAGGAAGGCGATCGAGCCTTTGTGCGCCGGATGGGCGGCGACGAATTCTTCGACGGCGATCACCATTGCGGCAATCGAAGTTTTCATATCAGCGGCGCCACGGCCATACAGCTTGCCGTCGCGTTGAGTCGGAACGAACGGATCGGATTGCCATTGCGTCAGCGGTCCGGTCGGCACGACGTCGGTATGGCCTGCGAAAACCAGCACCGGTTGTGCGGTTCCCTTGCGCGCCCACAGGTTGGTGACTTCGCCGGACTGCACAGTTTCGCATTGGAAACCGAGCGGCGAAAGCAGATCGAGCAAGCGTTGCTGGCAACCGTTGTCATTCGGGGTGACGGACGAAAGAGCAATCAGCTCTTCGGTGAGCGCAAGAGTTTTGCTCATAAATTATTTATTGAATATCTGTTGGTAGAGTGGCGCTGAAAATCCGACATGCACGGAGTTGTTGGTTTGCAGGACGGGACGCTTGATGACCGACGGTAGTTCAAGCATCAGGCCTGTTGCGCCGCCGGCATCGGTAATTGCGGCCTTTTTGGCATCCGGCAGACTGCGCCAGGTAGTGCCTTTCCTGTTGAGAAGGACATCCCATGTGACATGGAGCAGCCATGTCTCGATCAAGGAGCGTTCGATGCCGGTTTTCTTGAAATCATGGAAATCGAACTGCAGCGCATTTTCATTCAGCCAAGTACGTGCTTTTTTGACCTGATCGCAATTCGGTATGCCATAAACGATGATGGTCATGCGCTAAGCGTTCAATGTGAATTCGGTAAACGTTGCGCCTTCTTCTTTCGCGGGCTCTGCTGGTTCCGGTTCGTTCTTTTTGCCTTGCTCGTTGTTCAGCAGCCAGTACAGGTTGGTAGCCGAGTCTGCATTGGCCAACGCTTCTTCCTGCGTCACCATTCCTTCCTTCATCAGGAGCAACAACGCCTGTTCGAAGGTTTGCGATCCGGGTGAAAGGCTCTTTTCCATCGCTTCCTTGATCTGGCTGACCTCGCCTTGCTCAATCAATTCCGCGATATAGCGCGTGTTCAGCATGATTTCGACTGCTGCTCTACGTCCGCCATCGACCGAGCGGACCAGGCGTTGCGAGACAACCGCCTTGAGCGTGGTAGCAAGATCCGGCAAAAGCGATTGCCGTGTTTCGATCGGGAAGAAGTTGATGATGCGGGTCAGCGCCTGATAGCTGTTGTTGGCATGCAGTGTCGCCACCACCAGATGGCCGGACTGCGCATAAGCGATCGCGGCACCCATCGTATCCTTGTCGCGAATTTCGCCGATCAGGATAACGTCCGGCGCCTGCCTCAGCGCATTTTTCAGCGCGATTACCAGACTGGCGGCATCGCTGCCGATTTCGCG
This sequence comes from Oxalobacteraceae bacterium, assembly GCA_036675035.1. Taxonomy (GTDB): domain Bacteria; phylum Pseudomonadota; class Gammaproteobacteria; order Burkholderiales; family Burkholderiaceae_D; genus MESE01. Next base: position 3,101 of record JAKFFO010000228.1, on the reverse strand, counting down.
TTGGTTGACAACCGACTTCTTGTTCTTGAACAGAAATTCGATCGGATCTTCCAGCGTCAGGATATGGCCCGCCTTGAGTCCGTTTCGATAATCGAGCATGGATGCGATCGTGGTCGACTTGCCGGAACCGGTCGCGCCGACGACCAACAGCAAGCCACGCTTTTCCATGATGAGTTCCGACAGGATCGGCGGCACATGCAAATCTTCCAGCGGCGGTATGTCGCCAGGAATGTAGCGCAGTACCGCCGATGTGCTTCCGCGCTGGGTGAATGCGGACAGGCGAAAGCTGCCGATCCCGGCGATGGGAATGCCCATGTTCAACTCGTTGTTCCGCTCCAGTTCTTTCAGGCGCGCATCCGAGACCACTTCGCCGAGCAAAGTAAGTATCGCCTTCTGATCCATCCTTTGCTGATTGATCGGAATCATGTTGCCGTTGATCTTCAGCTGGATAGGCGAATTCACCGCGAGGAACATATCCGATGCGGCTTTATCCTTCATCAGCTGAAACAAGCGGTCCATCGCCATGGTCAACTCCTAATAATCATTCTGAAATTCGCGCCAGCGAATTTCGACTGCTGCCTATGCCGCGATCAGGCTTCGCGCAACAATTCATTGATGCCGGTTTTCGCACGGGTCTTGGCATCGACACGCTTGACAATCACTGCGCAATACAAGCTGTATTTGCCATCCGAAGAAGGCAGATTTCCCGACACCACGACAGAGCCGGCCGGAATCCGTCCGTAGCTGACTTCGCCGGTGGCCCGGTCGTAAATCTTGGTCGATTGTCCGATGTAGACGCCCATTGAAATCACCGAGTTTTCTTCGACGATCACGCCTTCGACGATCTCCGAACGGGCGCCGATGAAGCAGTTGTCTTCGATAATGGTCGGGTTCGCCTGCATCGGCTCCAGCACGCCGCCGATGCCAACGCCGCCGGATAAATGCACGTTCTTCCCGATCTGGGCGCAAGAGCCGACCGTAGCCCAGGCATCGACCATGGTGCCTTCATCGACGTAGGCACCGATATTGACGAAGGAAGGCATCATCACGACATTTTTCCCGATAAAGCTGCCGCGCCGTGCGACTGCCGGCGGCACCACGCGGAAACCGCCTTTGGAAAAATCTTCGGCCGTGTAATCGGCGAACTTGGTCGGTACTTTGTCGTAAAACTGCATGGCGGCGCCGCTCGGCATTGCGACATTGTCTTCCAGCCGGAATGACAGCAACACGGCTTTCTTGATCCACTGATTGACTATCCAGCCGCCGCTCTGTTTTTCTGCCACACGCAATGTGCCCTGATTCAATTGTTCAATGACGTGCGTCACTGCATCGCGTACTTCAGCGGGCGCTGATTTTGGAGAGAAATCGGCGCGGTTTTCCCACGCGGCGTCAATTACTTGCTGAAGCTGTTGAGTCATCTTGTTTGATCGTTATTGAAGTGAAAAATTAATTATCGGACAGGTTTTTGGTGAATTCGGCAATGCGCCGTGCGGCTTCAAGGCATTCATCGACCTCAGCCACCAGCGCCATGCGGATGCGATTTTGCCCTGGATTGCTTCCGTGCGCGACACGTGCAAGATAGCTTCCTGGCAATACCGTCACATTATATTCGGCATACAGTCGCTTGGCGTACTCGGTGTCCGAGATTGCCGCAGTTTTGTCTACTCCAGCCCACAGATAGAATCCGGCGTCGGGCAACGCGACGTCCAGGACTTCCTGCAGCATCGGAGTAATTGTGGAAAATTTCACAATATATTTCTTGCGATTTTCCTGGACATGCGCTTCGTCGTTCCATGCGGCGATCGAAGCGGCCTGTATCGACGGGCTCATTGCGCTGCCGTGATAGGTACGGTACAACGCGAATTTCTTCAGAATTTCCGCATCGCCTGCGACGAAACCGGAGCGCATGCCCGGAACATTGGAGCGCTTGGACAAGCTTGAAAATGCGATCAGCCGCGGATATCCGGCACGACCCAGCTTGTGCGCCGCTTCCATCGCCCCCAGTGGTGCTTCGGATTTGAAATAAATTTCGGAATAGCATTCGTCTGCTGCGATCACGAATCCGTAACGATCCGACAAGTCGAACAGTTCCTTCCAGTCCGGCAGCGACAATACCGCGCCGGTCGGGTTGCCGGGGGAGCAGATATAGAGCAATTGCACGCGCCGCCAGGCATCTTCGGGAACGCTGCGGAAGTCGGGCGCGAAGTTTCGGGTCGGATCTGAATTCACGAAATAGGGCTGTGCGCCGGCAAGATATGCCGCCCCTTCGTAGATCTGATAAAACGGATTCGGACAAAGAACCAGCGCATTGCTGGATGGGTCAACCACTGTTTGTGCCAGTGCAAACAGCGCTTCGCGCGAGCCGTTCACCGGCAGCACCTGCGCCGCAAAATCCAGCTTCGGCAGGCCGTAGCGTCGTTCCAGCCATCCGGCGATTGTGGCTCTTAGCGCATCGGAACCTATCGTTGTCGGATAGTTTGCCAATCCGGCCAGATTGTCCGCCAATGCCTGCTGAATGAACGGCGGAGTAGGATGCTTGGGTTCGCCGATCCCCAGGCTGATTGGCGCAAATGCTGGATTGGGTTTGATATCGGCGAAAAGGCGCCGCAGTTTCTCAAAAGGATATGGCTGAAGCTGGTCGAGGAGTGGGTTCACGGTAGCAAGAGGCAGAAAAATCGAAAACGGCGCAGCCGTAGAGTCGCGCCATTATACCGTTCGGACAGATTGGCGCTTGAGCAAATGGCGCTTGGAAAATAATGGCCTGCAGGATGAAAATGATATGATTACCCGCTTTCGCATACCGGGATCCCGGTACTTCTGTCGGGCTGCTGCCGGTCCGATCATTTTTCTGTCTTGCTTGGCTAAACACAGTCGATAACGTGCGTCTAACTTCAATTAAATTGTCGGGCTTCAAATCTTTTGTCGACCCAACGAATTTCCAGGTGCCGGGCCAACTGGTCGGCGTAGTTGGCCCGAATGGTTGCGGCAAATCCAATATTATCGATGCGGTGCGCTGGGTCCTGGGCGAATCCAAGGCTTCCGAGTTGCGCGGCGAGTCGATGCAGGACGTGATTTTCAATGGCACTACCACGCGGAAGCCG
>JAKFFO010000104.1:0-1610 GCA_036675035.1 Oxalobacteraceae bacterium | reverse complement strand
CGGCAGCAGGCGGCACACCCGCTTCACCAGGAACTGCTGGACATTCTCGCAGTCTGAAACACTGGGCGACATGCAATAGCCGCTGATCACGAAAAACAGCAGGACCCCGTAGAGTCCGTAGGACGATGCTGGACTGAACAGCATGTAGTGATAGCACAGGACTCCGAGAATGCTGAATCCCCGAAGAAAATCAATCCCCTGGTCTCGGTCTGCAGTCATGATCGGAGGACCCGTTTCACGGGGAGCATTCCAGCACAGGATGCCGGTTGCCGCTGCGTGGCCATTGCGTTAGCCGCGGCGATCCTGGCGCCGTCATCTGTCGTTTCGACCGGCATGTCAATGCGACACACCGTCGCGTTCCATCACTCTTACAGCGGTAACCCAGCAGATGTACAGGTCGAAGCGAAACGACTGTCGCTTCAGGTATTCCGCCTCCAGCGCCACCTTTTCGGGAATGGGAAGCTCGTCGCGGCCATTGACTTGTGCCCATCCGGTAAGGCCGGGCACTAGCTGATCTACGCCATGCCGGGTACGCAATGCAATCAAATCGTCCTGGTTATACAAGGCGGGCCGCGGGCCGACGAAACTCATGTCTCCTTTCAGGATGCTCCAGAGTTGGGGAAGTTCGTCAATGCTGGCTTTGCGGAAAAAACCGCCGAGCGGCGTCAGGTAGGCAGCCGGATCGTTCAGCAAATGCGTTGCCACAACCGGCGTATCGATACGCATGGTGCGGAACTTTGGCATCTTGAAAATGCTGTTTCCTTTGCCTACGCGATCGGACCAGTAAAGAACCGGGCCGGGTGACGTCATTTTTACAAGGATGGCCACGAGCAGCATCGGAACCGCCAGAAACAGTGCAATAACAATTGCACTGCAAAGATCAAAAAAACGCTTCATTTTTGCCGTCCCTCCGAAATAAACCACTCCACCGTACGCCTTAAACCTTCCTGATAATGCACCGGTGGATTCCAGTTGAGATCACGTCGGATCTTGCGTCCATCCACCGCCAATGTCGACGTGAACTTTTCAAGCGCCTTCGCCTTGCCCGCCAGTCCGCATAATGCCTCAAGCAACGGAACGGGTACCTTCATGACACGTGGCGGCCGCTGCATCAAAAGCCTCAATTGCCGGACCAGTTCGACAGTGGAAACATCATGGCCGTCGGACACCAGATAAGTCTGTCCTGCAGCAGCAGGACGTCTGGCGCATTCAACCAGCGCAGAGGCAAGATTTTCGACGTAGATCAAGCTTTTTAAATTATTAAAGGCGCCGATCGGAAGTGGCAGCCCAGAATCTGCCAGCTCGAGCAGGCGAAGGAAGTTGCCGGGATTGCCGGGACCATACACCAAGGGCGGTCGCACGATAACCAGTTCGAGCCCTGATTTGTCGCAAAGATCGCAGAGTGCGTGCTCCGCTTCGTGTTTGGAGACGGCATACAGATCGACCGGATTCGGCACAGAGGTTTCGTTGAATGCCGAAGTACCGCATGAATTTCCATTGACGCCGATGGAACTGACAAAAACCAGTCTTTGGACGCCGGCCTTGCGCGCCAGCCGCGCAATCCTGGTCGATGCCTCTACGTTCGCCTTGAAGTATTCTTCTCGCGCGTC